>JAOZHK010000159.1 GCA_026014905.1 Candidatus Bathyarchaeota archaeon | reverse complement strand
AGGAATACTCAGCCACTTTAGATTTCGAGAGAATGGTTTTTGAGCGAATAAATTTCACGAACATTTCAAGTGTTAACTCTCTATCCAAGATTCTTTTTCTATCGTCGTTAGAAGTATTGTGTCAGTTTTTTTTGGCATAATTCATCTTTCAGTAGTACACTAGTGTCCATCCAATGAGGAAGTGGGATACGTAACCGCGTCGTGAGATACCTCAAGGTTTCCTGGAACGTATTGAATTTCTTGACTTCACTCTGTCGAAACGCGGCTCGAACACTCTCCCTGTTTATCCAGACTCCGAGAGGCGAAAGAAAGTTTGGATAGATTTCTCGCAGCGCAATGACACGAGCTTGTCTACGAATTCCGGCCAAGAATTCTGCTGCAGCTAATCGAACTGAATAGTAACAGCCCCCGATTGATGCATAAGTTGTTCTGCCTTGGTAGCTCTCCCAGTCACCTCCCATCGCAATCGACTGTTGTCCCGGATTCCAGGCTGTGCCTGGATACCAAGCCTCGATCCATTCATAGCTCCAATTAGCTGGGATTAAGAGAATAACGAATCGGTTCCCTAGATAGTTGAATTCATAAACTTGATATTCGTTAATATGTGGACAGCGTTTCACTTCCTCTTCGAGGATTCGTTGTGATATTGTTGAGTCCACTGCAGTTATGCTCCATCGCGTCGGTACCATTTTACGCTGATGTTGGATACCTAACGCACCTATACTGAGAATCCGTTGGATCTTAGAGACAGGCACTTGATCATGGTACAGTTTCATCATGGCATGTTCAGCTTTAAAATCGCTATCCCGATAGGCTTTCTCAAGTCGATGATCTGTTTGACCCGACCCAATTCTGAGACGTTGCATCAACGCAGATGGTCCCATAGGCTGAAGTGTATTATCAATTAAGAATCTGCCTGAAGGCTTTTTCTGGAATGTGATATCAGTGGATATTGAATCTTGGGAAAGGGCTATCGCTAGTGTATTATCGGTAAACCGTTGGTTGCTGTGAGGTTTTTTTACGTTTACTCGAAATTTGCCTCGAATTAGATTAGTTCGAAAACCTATAATCTCCTTGAACGATTTCCCTATCCACTCTTCCGGCGTATTAAAGAGAGATGTATTGCCTAGAACAGGTGGTACGAGTGGTCCTGCATAAACGTGGGGATATCCTATTCGTCCCACAAAGATTCCTGGAGGAGAGGATCCCACGATATGGTGAGATTGGGTTTTTTTGTTAATTTGTAGAAAGGAGTATAATTTGAGAAGAGCGGGACATTGGGTCTTCCCGCATAACCTGCGACTTCCTCGGCAACGAAGACAGGGACTTCCTCCTCTAGCCCCTAACTCGATGGACGCAACATTCAAGTCGTTAGCTATCTCGGGATTCGTTATCATATGGCTTATCCATGGATGTTGCATTTTCACTTTCTTAACAAATTTTTTGCTAGAAGCCTGTTGCAAGTCCAAACCTATCCTAGAAATTCAAGTTTCAAAAGATTGATGTGTATCACAATGATTCCCCATAAATGAATAAAGGTTTCTTTTTTACGCGCACGTGTTTAAGAACATCACGAGGTTAACTGATTAAAACCTGTGACCGTCCTGACCTAGATACTTGTGGTCATATTCTTGAGTTTAACAAAGTTTTTTAGTTGACTACTTGGCTTGTTAATTTCTAAACGGAGATTTCTAGAATGGAGGCATTAGAAGCGATAAAAAAGAGAAGAAGTATCAGGAACTTCACAGGTGAGTTGATTCCACGAAAAGACTTGGAGACAATTGTTGACGCTGGAAGGCTGGCTGCCTCAGGAAGTAATAAACAGCCATGGGATTTTATTGTGATTACTGAGCGTATTATGATTGATCAACTCAGTGAGCGCATCGATAAAAATTGGATGATTAAAGCGGGGGCAATCATCGCAGTAGTGATGGACCCTAGGTCACGATGGTGGATTGAGGATGGCGCAGCTGCTATCGAAAACATGTTAATTGCTAGTACAGCTTTGGGTTATGGCTCATGTTGGCTTGAAGGAAACACTCTTCCACGGGAAGAGGAGTTTAAAGTGTTACTCGGAGTACCAGAAACCAAAAAACTGCTTACTCTTCTCCCAATAGGTGTGCCTGTTGAATGGCCGACAAAGGAGAAGAAACCCTTATCTGAAGTTCTCCATTGGGAAAAATACTAGGGAAAACGCTCGTTCCCTTCTTCTTTTTTCATCTTTTGTAATGATCGGCTTTGTAACAATAAGGTAGCTGCAGCTTTGGCGACTTTAGCGGGTGAGGTATATACAGGTATGTTTGCCCGGCGCAGTATTCGGACCCCATTAAAAATACTATTTCCACCCATCCAATAGGTGAAAATTGGCGTATTGTATCGTTGGAGGGTGTCAACAACCGCACGTGCTGGACCATCAGATGTCACTAGCCCCTGAGAAACAAAGATGGTAATAATCATATCAATTGAATCGGTGCTGGCTAAGACCTCGAGGACATTCTTATATGTGTCATAATCTGCACTTCCCGTCATATCGACAGGATTGAGGGGAGAAGCGATTGGAAGAAGCTGTGCCTGGAGAGTCTTGATAGTCTCCGGGGTCAGGTGCGGGACGTGTAATCCCATCTGATGACACCAATCGGTTGTCATGACACCTAACCCTCCTGCGTTCGATGCGATCGCGACGTTGGATCCATCTACAGGAGGAAAGACCAGAGCCTGGGCAGCATCGAAAAGTTCTTCAACATCCTCAACAACGATTGCCCCCGCTTGTTTGAAGGCAGCTTTTACGATTCGTGAAGGTCCTGCGATCGAGGCAGTGTGTGAAAGCGCCGCACGAGCTCCAGGCTCCGTAACTCCTGCTTTTAACAATATGATTGGCTTGCTTTGAGATACTTTCCGAATGGTCTGGAAAAGATGTCGCCCATTAGTGATACCTTCAAGATACATGGCGATGATTTCAGTTTGAGCATCTTTCTCGAGATAAAGCAGCGCATCTGACTCATTGAGATCACATTTATTGCCGAGATTAATAAACTTCGAAAACCCCAACTCTTCTCGATACGCCCAATCAAGAGTTCCGCAACACATTGCCCCACTCTGGGAAATGAACGCAAGTGATCCCTTCAAAGCCTTTGTAAAAGTGAAAGAAAGGTCGAGATCGATATCTGTATTGATAATTCCAAAGCAGTTAGGGCCTAGCACTCGAATTCCGCCCCGCTTTGCGGTTCTCATGACCTCGTCCTGCAGATCCTGATTCCCGATTTCGGCGAATCCTGCGGAAATTATGATCGCTCCTTTTACTCCTTTTGCGATAGCTTCATCAATAATCGTTGGAATTTTTGGTGCAGGGATAATAATCTCGATTAAATCTATTGGGCCTGGAATTTCGGATAATTGCGGATATACTGCGTTACCGAAGATTTTGGGAAGACGAGGATTCACGAGATAGATGTCACCACGAAAATTACTCTCTAAAGCATTTCGTGTAATCGCGCCACCAACGCGATGGATCTTGTTCGAAGCTCCAATGATGGCAACGGACCTGGGTTCTAGAATATAGTTCATCTGATCATATGTTTGTTCTGGGCTAAAGCTGATGGAGTTCATCGAATCACCCTATATCTATTTATTCATTGTCGGCATTATTAGATCTATTACATGGAGGAGATTATATTGCTCTTTCTTACTTTTGCGAAAGTCGAAGCTGCCCGAGAACGTGAAGCTTATCTCGCGGTTGCACGGGGTGATGTGGCTAAGCTTCCCAATGTCCGTGGCGTTTATTTGATCTTTGGAGAATACGATATCGTCCTAATTCACGAAGCCCCAAGCTTGCGTGAGGCGGTACAGACATCGGTTAAACTCAGGAACATCCCAGGAATTACGGATGCCCAGACACAAGTTTGTATGGATATTGAGGAAGTCTTTGGTTAACTAATGGATATCCAAACCGTATCCCTGTAAAACTTATTGGGGAACTCTTAATGAGAAAATTCTCTTATAGCTCTTTTCGCGAAATGCTGGAGATCTACAGCAGGATCATTGACTAATTCTTCTAGGATTCTCCGAGCTTGTTTACTCTGTGCCACCTGTAGAGATTGTTCAAGCAGCTGGGGAGTCCAATCTTTCTCGACAAAGGTATTCATATTCTCATTTAACTCGTGTTCAGTATTCATCCCTGGGACAACCGTACAAACTTCTGGAGCAGTGAGAATCCAGCGGAGGCTTGTCTGAACGGGCGTCAACTTAGTTGGGTCATAAGGTTGTGGGCAGAAATGTGTAAAGGGAATCCCATAATAGGGCCAAGCAAAGGGTTTCATTACCACGATACCGATTTCACATGCCTTACACAAAGGAAAAAGTGCGTCATGCGCTTCCTGCAGGTGGTAGTTGTATCGCACCATAACAGAATCAAAACAATCATGCTTACGAATCAGCTCAGCCAAGAAGCGTATGTGGTGGCTTGATGCGCCTAATCTTCGTATTTTGCCTTCACGTCGAAGCATATTAAACACCTCCAAGGCAGCAGACAATCGTTTTCGGGAAAAGCTGATCTCTGGCATATGTATGTTTAAAAGATCGGCATAGTTTGATCGCAACAATGTAAGTTTCTCTTTCACATCATCAAAGAGATATTGTTGCCATGTCCCAATTGATTCATCCGGCATTTGATCGAAAGGACGAAGAATCATAATTGCAACATGTACTTCTTCGCGAGCATTTGCTTCCTTTAAAGCAAGTCCTAAAGACTTGTGCTCCTCGGGCTGAGTTACATCAAAAAAATTGATTCCATTGTCAATGGCTCGCTTAATAAGGCAGTTCCGTCGCGCTTGACCTTTCTGAAATTGGTCTAGGTCAAGTTCACCCCATCGACCAAGGGTGGTAGGAAGAGGTCGACGATATTCATGCCCTCCGAATCCAAGTTCAGATACCCGGTAACCTGTTCGCCCCAGCACTCGATACTTCATTTTTATCAGAACAGCCACCATCTGTCAGCGTCCAGTACATCTGACGCGGGTAAATACTGAGCAAACATCCATTAAATATTTAATCCTCGGGTAAGCCCCAGGTGAACAGCGGATTCTACCACTTGAGAGCATTCATGACGGGTGGGTCGCCTATTCAGCTCTTGGTAAACAGGAGCTCTTCCTTCTGGTCGATACTGGAACATAATATTGACGTAACTATTAGTTGAAAGATGATGGGCGATAAATCTCAGGATTTGCTCACTGCCTGCTAAGTTATTAGGTAGAATAAGATGGCGGATAAGAAGCCCCCGATATGCTATGCCATTAGCGTCAAGCTTTAAATCACCAACCTGACGATGCATTTCAAGCAAAGCCTCTTTGCATCGATCAAAATAATCTGGAGCATTCGAGTATTTTTCTGCTGGCTCGCGTTGACTGTACTTGATATCGGGCATATAAATATCGATAATTCCATCGAGTAGCTTAATGATCTCCATATTCTCATAGCCACTACAGTTCCAGACTAATGGGAGGATTAATCCGTTTTCGATAGCGATGTGCGTGGCATCGATTAAATGAGGCGCATAGTGGGTAGGTGTTACAAAATTGATGTTATGGCAACCCTGATCCTGTAGGCTCAGCATCATACGCGCGACTATCGCAGGCGTAACCTGATCTCCAGAGCCAAGATGGCTGATACCATAGTTCTGACAATAAACGCAAAGAAGGTTACAGTGCGTGAGGAAGATGGTTCCAGATCCTCCGCGCGTTTGTCCCATAATCCCAGAGAGAGAAAATCGCCGTCGTCCAACCAGAGGCTCTTCTTCTCCAAAATGTAGGTGATGGCTGGAAACCATCAACTCGCGGCCAGCTTTACATACACCCAGCTCTCCGCGAAGTCGGTTCACGTGACACTTACGAGGACAAAGTTCACATGATTCGAGAATTGCGTATAACTTCCGAATTCGTGGACCGATCATCTTGTTCTGGTACATAGTCAAGTAACTCGGAAGGGAATCTTCTTGATGTCCAGTCATTATGATAAGCCCAGTAAGAGGTTGTGAAAATGTTGTTGGTGTGACGTATCTATAAACACGGAGTGTCTTAAAGAATGTGAAACTTGTGCATGACCTAGATGAGTGAATCTTGCACTTTATTCAATTAAAGATCAAAGATCTTACCAGGGTTTAAGATGTTGTGAGGGTCAAACACGTGTTTAATGTTACGCATAATAGTTAATTCATCTCTACTGGCGATTAATGGAAGATATTTCTTCTTTTCAAAACCGATACCGTGTTCGCCAGAAATCGTGCCACCAAGAGCCACAGCAGCCTCATTTAATTCTTGTTTTGTGTCTGATAATTTCTCGGACCATTCCGAATCAGATAAAGTATCTTTGAGTAACATAAGGTGGACATTTCCGTCACCAGCATGACCTAAACCATGGATCGTAAGTCCATATTTCTTGGAGATCTGTTTTCCTAAGTGAATATATTCAGCGATCTGGCTTATGGGCACGACGGCATCGACAGTATCAAGCACAAAAGCTGATTTTAATACTTCATAAAAGCGACTGCGAAGATCCCAGATCCTAGCTTGAGCTTCCCTCGACTCCGCAATTAACACATCTTCTGCACCATGTGCAAGACACAGCTCTGCAACAGCTTCTCCCATGGTGTACAAAGCGGTTTCCTCATCTCCATCCAACCGAATAATTAGATACGCAGAAGCATTATCATGGGGCATCCGCTGATTGACGTGACGTTCAACCATTAGCAAAAGTTCTTGTTCCATGAATTCAATAGCAGTCGGTGTAATTTTCTCACGGATAATATGAGGCACGGTCGCAATAGCCGCAGTTAGATTTGGAAAAGGCACGTATAATGTGATCACTCGCTGTGGCTCCTTCATTACACGTAATATCACCTTGGTAATCGCAGCCAACGTCCCCTCCGAACCTACCACCAGATGCAGCAACTCATATCCTGTTGATCGCTTGATCGTCTTTCCCCCTAACTGTAACACAGCTCCTGACGCTAACACCGCCTCTAAACCCACAATATACTGTCGTGTATTTCCATACTTGACCCCATTAATACCTCCTGCATTCGTCGCAACATTTCCTCCAATTGCTGAAGTCCGTTCACCGGGGTCTGCAGGATAAAACAAGCCATATCGGGTTAACTCTTCTCGTAAGGTTAGTAACACGACACCTGGCTCTACGACTGCGACAAGATTCTCCTCATCAATCTCGATGATCTGATTCATACACTCAAAGGATAGCACAATTCCACCAAACAGTGGAACCGCTCCACATGTCAACCCCGTCCCTTGACCTCTAAATGTGACAGGAATATAATTTTCATTCGCAAATGCGAGCACTTGGGATACTTGTTGTGTGTTGTGCGGAGTTACCACTACTTCAGGTTGCGCGGATATACCAGTAGGATTCTCATCTCCTGCATAACGGATCAATTCTTCGGGTTCAAACAGGACATTTGTGTCACCGAGAAGTCTCTGTAAGCAACTTATCGTGCGTTTAGTAACTTTAGTGTAGGTCATATTTCATCCCTCATCGCGAATAGGTTATTGGTTACAGCCAAAGTGAGCACAAAATTATATTCTCAGGGACATTTAACTGTTCTGAAGCTTTTTAGAGTTGTAAATGAGAATCATATAGCTCTGCATCAAATCTTCAACCTAGAAGAAGTGACTTTCCAAAAAACGAACCCGCCCTTTGTAAGAAAGTGCATTTAATATACTTGTTTACTCTTTCTCAAACGAGAAGAAAATGACAACTGTTGAAGTTCCCACACTATTATGGCATGATACCGGAAATGTTGCTTTAGATTTTCCGTCCACATGGACCGTCACGAAATGTGAGATGAATGGAGCACATATACCTTCAATGACTACCAATTCCTTACAAGCTGCTCTTCAGCAGCCGATTCGATCACTGCCACTCGGGAAATTAGCGCGAAAAAAGAGTGAAGTTGCAATTGTCATTGATGACATGACACGACCTACAAAACCATCATTAATTTTACCGTACATTTTACACGAACTTCAGGCAAATGGAATCTCACGAGACCACGTTCGATTCATCATAGGATTGGGTGCGCATGGCACAATATATCGTCGTGATTATGTGAAGAAACTCAGCGAAAATGTAGTGGATGAATACCCCGTCTGGAATCATAATGTATTCGATAACCATGAGCATCTAGGTGAGACAACACTTGGAACCCCCATTGAAATTAATGCAGAATTCATGGCCTGTGATTTAACAATTGCCATCGGAGGCATCGTACCTCACCCATTAACCGGATTTGGAGGAGGCGCGAAGATTATTACCCCCGGCATTTCCTCGTTGAAAACTATTAATCACAATCATATTAATGTCGGGTTATCTGGACCCAAAGGTACACCACATTCTACAATAGGTTGGGGAAAAATCGAGAATAACATTATGATGCAGGATAATGAGGAAATCGCACGACATGCGGGTTTAGATATGAAAATTGATATGGTGTTCAATGCATCTGCTCAGCCCGTAGGGTTATTTGTAGGAGAGGTTTCTGCTGAATTTCGTAAAGGGGTTGAAATGGCTCAGAGTGTGTATGCAACCAAAACTCCGTCTGCTGTAGATATCGTTGTTGCGAATAACTATTTTAAGTCTAATGAAGCAAGTTTAGCTCTAGGAATCGCAGGAGAAACTGTACGAGAAGGCGGAACTATCGTTTTAATCGCCTTTAACCCTGAAGGGCAAGTCCCCCATTACAGTGTAGGAAAATGGGGAAAAGCGGTAGGTGGCGCGTTATTTAACCAAAGACGACGTTTAGGGATCAAACCTCGATTTGGGAACTTGATTATTTATTCTCCTCATAAACAGAGAGATCCAACTCTACCAATTGGTAACCCCGAGACGCAGAAATGGGTCAAGACGTGGAAAGAAGTGATTGAAGAATTGCAGAATCTGCACCCAGCGAATCCCACAGTTGCAGTATATCCAACAGCAGAAGTTCAACGTCCCCTATAGCATACAAAGTAGCTATGCGTGAGTACTGTGAAAATCGTAGTTGATAATCGGGAACACCAACAACTCCCATTGCTTCGCGAAATCTTTAATGATGTTACATCCACTCAGCTATCTCTCGGCGATTATCTTATTATTCAAGATAATCAAGCAGTGGTTGTCGAACGAAAAACCATTACGGACCTGATCGCATCTATTCGATCGAATAGACTTTGGGATCAGCTTCTCCGCTTAATGAAAGCTGAAGAAATCAACGATTACCGTATAATTCGACGAATTCTCCTGATTCATGGTAGCTTCTCCGAGTATTATAACACCCTCTTCTTCAGCCCCAAACGCGGATTAAGTACTCATTGGGCGCAACTGATGGGGGCGTTTTGTGAAATTCTCTACGTGTATAATACTCCAATCATCTATGCCGAAAATGACACGGCATTTAAAGCCTTTCTCCGAATTCTCGCAAAGCGTGAAGCGACGGGAAAGAATGATAAAATTCCTGAAGCTCGGTGGTACATGAAACCTCAAAAGGCGACACTCCCTGTCAAAGATCGCAAAAAGTATATCTTGACTTCACTGCCTTACATTGGAGAGCGCCTTGCGGAGAATCTTTTAACACAATTTACCACAATTTCGAACATTGCGTCAGCATCAGTCGAAGAGCTGGAAAAAGTACCGAAAATTGGGAAGAAAAAAGCGAACCTAATCCATCAGTTATTTAATTCATAGAGACAAGCGCGTAGGTACGTGTTAAATATAGGTTTGTAATTCATAAGCAATAAATCGTCACAGAAGAATTCTTTCCATCTGGTTAATGCGGGTCGTGAAGGCGGCAGTGATAGATGGTGAACGCTAAGAAAAAACAAAAAAACCAAGGAAAGCAGCGAGGTCGACGACTGCAACCCACGTTAGTTAACCTAGGTGACGAAGGCGCTATTTGGCATCATCTACAACTGGATAATCACTTTCCATGGATCCAGTGAGCGTACACGCGCAATTAGTAACATAGTTCTGATTTTGGGCTAAAAAAAGCTTAAGTTTCTAGTCCCTATACTTCATCAGAGATATCTGTGGCTGGGGACTTACCTAATCCATAAAGTTCTCTCTTTTCCTCCCATCCCCAGTCCCAGCATACGCTTGCACATCGGAGTTGTTACCGTATGTATTGTAAGATGATCTTTATTCTGGAAAAACAGCATTCAAGACCACGATAAACGTTAATCCAATGATGAAAAGGAAAAATTGTATTATTGATTTCTTCAAATCTTTTTCTCGTTGCATTTCAGGAATTAATTCTGACGAGGCGAGATAAATGAAGCCCCCTGCAGCAATTGCTAAAAGAGTACCAAGGAAATCGTCAAAATATTGTGCAAAGTTTAGTGTCAAAAATACTCCTAATAAGGCACTTAACGCGGAGAGAAAATTAAATAAAAGGGCTTGATGCTTTGAAAATCCACCATACACTAGTACTCCGAAATCTCCAATTTCCTGAGGAAGTTCATGGAAAAACACGGCAATAGTTGTGGATATACCGATTGAAGGACTGAGTAAAAAGCTCCCAGCGATGATCATACCATCAATCAGATTATGAATAGCATCGCCGACAAGATTCAGGTAGACAAACTTCTTGACGAAGACTCGATCATCAGAATGATGAACAGGATCAAAGCCATGAACATGTCCATGAAACCAGTAAATGAATCGTTCAAGAAAGAAAAAACCGAGAAAGCCCAAAGTAATGAAATATAATGATGGAGTAAGACGTGTTTCTCCATAGATATGAATAGTTTCAGGTAATAAATCTAAAAATGCGGTGCCTAGAATTGAGCCTGCAGAGAAACTTATGAGTATAAAGAGTATTCGATCTAAGGTGGATTCTTTTAAAGAGATCGCAAAGAGCCCAATTAACGAAATTAGACTGATCATGCTGACTGCGGTGACAGCGTATAAAGATGCAGACATTTATGAGATCCTCTGATTTCGTTCAACCTTTACATGGGCGCGTTATGTCTGTTCCACGTTTTTTATCGCCACACGTTGAAAAGAGACATAGGCACCGGTGTCGGTTTCAGTAATTTCACTAATGGTTGTGTGGATTCCGTGATCTTCGAGAAGAAATCTCAAGTCATCGAAATAATCATAAAAACCACAGGTGTGACAGAATGATCCGGTGAACAGAATGCAGTATGAGAGTTGATCATACTCACTTAAATGAGCTGTGACTACAGGTGTGTGATATTTATTGTACTCATTAATGGTTTGGTGGATTGTGTTAGCACTTAACACCTAGTGATTCCCCGATCGAGACAGCTTTCCTGAGTGATTTGGCGCCAGCAATTACAATTTTCATGAGGTCTTCTTTTGATAAGGATAGGAATAGATATTGTTTGAATTCATCTTCTGAGATAACACCCTGAACGAATCGTTTGTATTTTAATTGATACTCTCGGGGATTGATCATGGATATCCTTAGCCGGTCTGCTTTTTATATATTTAGTGTTTTTACAGAGTTTAGTGTTAGAGATCCGGATTTTCGAAAGATTTAAGGCATATGATGAAGTTTTGGATGCAGCTGTACTCTACACGTAAAACAGCTTAACTTTGGAGCCGTTGACTTGAATATCCTTTTGATTATCGGGATCTGTTTATTTGTGATCTATATCGCTGTTACTTTGCGATCACATAAAAAATGAAAAAATTGAGTACACGCGCTTGAGCTTGCTATGAGTCGATTAGTTTTCAATTGTTTGCATTATTCTGTTGTGGGAAAAGTAATGATGACTTTGCCTGTTTGTCCAGTAGCAAATAACTTGTAAGCGTCCGCTGCTTGGTTAAGAGAAAACTGGTGGGTGATGAGCTTAGTTAAAGGCACCGAGTGATCAACGATATAGTTTGCGACTTCAGCTAATCCGACTGTGCTCATCGTCCAAGAACCATAGACTCTTAATTGCTTATGAATAATATCGCGACTCACATGGAAGGTGGTGTCGCCACCCTCCCCGACGAATCCTGCTCGACCGTAGATTCGAGCGCTTTTTAGGGTGTTAACGCGAGGATCAGGGAGGCCAGTGCAGTCTAATGTGGTATCCGCGCCTTCTCCATGCGTAAGACTCTTGATTACCTCAATAGGATCGACTTCGAAGGGGTTAATCGCAACTTCACAGCCCAGATTTTGAGCTAGCTCCCGACGATATTGTATCGGCTCAACCACAAAGACACGAGCACCTGTTGCGACACCAAAGAGTGTGGCGCTTAACCCGACAGGTCCTTGACCATAGATCGCAAAACTATCACGACCAGAGATCTGGAGCTTCCTCACAGCATCGAAGGCGGTTCCGGTACCACATGCGCAGGCAGCTCCTTCTTCAAAGCTTAGAGCAGAAGGCATAGGAACGCAAGCCCTTTCATGAACTGTGATTCGTTCTGCATGCCCTCCATGATTGGTACCTCCATAATACAATTTCTTTATAGTGGGATCGATACACATTTGAGAATACCCAATCAAGCACCATTTGCATCGTCCACAACCCAAATAGTGATGAACCATGATTCGATCCCCGACTTTAACATGACGGACTTCCGACCCAACATCGATTACACGTCCACAAGGTTCATGTCCACCAGCTTTCAGTAGGGCAGGATCACCCCGTTCAGAAAGAGGAGCCCGATAGTTTCTGAGGTCGCTACCGCATATTCCAGATGCTTGCATTTCGACAAGTACTTCCTGTGGTTCCGGAGTTGGATCTGGAAATTCACGTAGCTCAATCTGTTGTTCACCTAAGAAAACAACGCCTTTTATTTTAATATCCTCCTGAATGTTATCTCACGTCATTTGTAGTCACTTTGCACTATTTAAGCGTGGCTTGTATCCCCGTACCCTCTGTCATCTAATCAGCACTTCAGTCAATAATGCTTTAAAATGACAAATTAGATAATTTCAGTGTACTCATGAAACTGTAAAATGCATAAGCAATCCACGAAGAGGACTGGGAATAAAGCGCAATGGATCAAATGATTAACTTGCCATTTGGAAAACAACATCAAGCCCTTGCTATTCCACATCGGAATTTGCTTCAACTGCTTCAAGCACAAGACCCCCCAAAATCTGAACAGACGATACAGGACGCTTTGGAAACCCCCATTTCAACACCTCGTCTGTCAGAGATTATATCTCCTCAGAATAAAGTTGCGATTCTAGTCAGTGATATCACTCGACCTGTTCCAACTGAGAGAATCCTTCCACCCATTTTAAATGAGCTAACCGAGGAGAGTGTTAATCCGGAGAACATATCCATCATTGTAGCGACAGGTCTTCATCGCAAGAATACATCAACGGAATTACGCACCATGTTGGGAGAACCCATTATCCAAACTTATTCCGTTTCTAACCATGATGCTATCGACTCAACGAACCTCAAACATTTGGGATACACTACACGTGGAACTCCAATAAACGTGAACAAGATAGTATGTGAAGCGGATATTCGAGTGGTCACAGGATATATTGAACCCCATGAGTTTGCGGGCTTCACTGGAGGACGGAAAAGCATTCTCCCTGGAGTTGCAGGAATTGACGCCATTAACCATAATCACAGTATCGAGATGCTTAACCACCCTAAAGCACGTATGGGAATTCTAAGTGGAAACCCGGTACATGAAGATATGATGGAAGCTGCTGCCCATGTAGGAATTGAATTTCTTGTTAATGTTGTGCTTAATAGTACTCATCAGATAGCTAATGTGGTTGCCGGTAATATGGAAACAGCGCATTTAACAGGTGTAAAATTCCTGGAACAGTATGTCACTGTTGATGTTACTGAGAAAGCTGATATCGTAATTACATCAAGCGGATATCCCCTTGATTTTGATTTCTATCAAGCAATGAAAGCAGCTATGACTGCAGAAACCGTTGTGAAAGAGGGAGGAGTCATCATTCTTTTAGCTGAATGCCGAGATGGTTATGGACCACAAGCATTTAAAAAGCTACTCACCTCATCGGCAACTCCTCAAGACCTCTTTGACATGACTCAAGCAAATTATCGTGCTGACGTGGATCACTGCCTCTTTTTATCGCGTATCTTAAAGAAAAGCGACGTAATACTTGTAACTTCAAATCCTGAGATAACGTTCCAACCATCTCTCTTGACAACCATGACATCTCTTCAAAAAGCATTGGAACAGGCAATCTTGATAACATCGCGATCTGCAACCATAACAGCTTTACCATACGCACATAGAATGATTCCACATACTTCAGACCCAGACTAAATGCGGAGATAGAAAGTAACGTGATGAAAACAGAATTGATGACTCATTTAATTAATGAAATCAAAGACTGTCAACGTTGTCGCCTCTGGCAGAAAGCAACAAACCCGGTTCCAGGCGAAGGAAGCTTCAAAGCCCGACTGATGTTAATTGGAGAAGCCCCGGGATATTGGGAAGATATGAAAGGCCGCCCTTTTGTTGGAGCAGCAGGAAGAGTATTAACAGAATTACTGCATCAAATCAACCTATCAAGGGACCAAGTATTCATAGGTAACATCGTCAAACACCGACCACCCAATAACCGAGCTCCACGCGTTGACGAAGTAATGGCATGTGCTCCATATCTTGATAAGCAGATTATAATCATTAATCCACAAATAATCGTGACTTTAGGTAGACATGCAACTAAATATCTACTCTCTAAAGAGAATATTCGAGTGGATCGAATCTCTCAGGTCCGAGGTCAGGTCTTCACCATAAAATTAGACAAACAGCCTTATTATATAATTCCGACGTTTCATCCAGCTGCACTTCTCTATAATGCCAGCTATAAACCGGAAATACAACAAGATTTTCTCAAAATTCGGCAACTTCTTGATCAAAGAACCGCGACAGACGGCTAGCTCGGCGAGCTAGCAAAGATAGAGAATGGATATTGAAATCAAGCTGGTTTATTTATGCAGCAGGTGTGACTGCTACACGACGAATTAAGGTTGGTTCAGTGAAGGATAACCTAAAAGTCCGGAGATTAGAGCGAATTAACTGGGGATCTTCAAGCAGAGTTTGGATTCCTTCTACGTGGGCAGCGCCCACCAATGCAAGAACGTGGGGAATCGCGTCTTCATTTAGCTGTGCTGTGATTATCCAGGATAATCTGGCTGCCATCATTGCATTACGTTCATCAATTAAGACACGCCAAACAGATGGAGATATTCGTCGATTATATTCTATCATCCTTTTTGAGTCTTCAACAACTTGTTCTTTGTAACCTTGCTCCCAGAGTCTAACTGGATTCCGTTGAGTATATCTGTATAAGGGGCGAAACCGTGGCTTCTGTTCCCACGGATTCCTTCCGTTCATCATTCGGAACCGCATATCATGTTCAGACATATCGATAAGCCAGATGTTAGCGTTCACATTACCTAGTGCATCAGCAGCTCCCGTGAATTCACAGATGCCTTTACACGTCCCATATTGATTGCAGTGGATGCAATGTCCACTTAACTGTTGGAAACGTCGCCAATCCAGTTCGAGGGCGATATCTTTTGGTTTAAGGGATGTAACCGCATCATACGCATCGCAGATACTGCGTCTCGTGAAATGGGCGGTTCCGATAAGATCGACATACTGATTATAATCGGTATTTATTATCTCAACCATGTTTTAATGCATAACCTCTCACAGTGTGATCGTTTCAAAGGAGCGTTTTGGCATCGGACGGCGAGTCCATGGGTCGAAGGGAACGAAGGGATCAAAAGGAGAGTGAGGATCAGATAATCGTGTTGAATTGGGGGATGTCATGAACAGATTCACCTCTTTATAATTCTTCTAATTGCATGAATTGTATTAGTCGGCGTAAGCCAAGACTCATCATAAGAAAACTGCTTTCTCCAAGTGCAGAGCACTGATATTGGCCGCGTCCAGTCTTTGTCAGTAATCCTCCGGCTCTCAACTTTTTTGTGTTCTCCCAGACTAATTTTGGATTCAGCCCCAAGTCTTTCATGAAATCACTGAAGTTGATAGCGCGTCGCCGTTGCTCGATGAGGTGTTTCATCATTAATAATCGAGTTTCATTCG
>JAOZHK010000139.1 GCA_026014905.1 Candidatus Bathyarchaeota archaeon | reverse complement strand
GTTATCAAAAGAAGAACGACACACGGTTGAAGATAGCTTCAAACGACGAAAACTAAAAGGTATATTATGTACTTCAACCCTTCAATTAGGAATAGATGTCGGTTCCATCAACCTCGTTATTCAATACTTATCCCCTCGACAAGTGACACCATTACTCCAACGGGTAGGACGATCAGGACATCAATCGACTCTCACATCTCGAGGTTACATCATCACCGTTTTCCCTGATGATTCATTAGAGAGCCTAGTGATTGTGGAACAAGCACTTAAAGGAGAACTCGAAAAGCTTACCATTCCAATGAAACCGCTGGATGTTTTAGCTCACCAAATTGCCGGACTTGTATTAGAGCACACGCATATTCCCATAGATAAACTACATCAAATCATTCGGAAAGCATTTCCTTATTCAGGGTTGAACCATGAAGAACTAGGTACAGTCATTTCATTTATGGATGAACTACGACTAATCCATTTTGAACAGACTGTATTACATCGTGATTCCCGGACTCATCGATATTATTATGAAAATCTCTCAACGATTCCAGATGAGCGTATCTATCCTATCATCGATCTAACCACAGATAAACGCGTGGGAATCCTTGGAGAGGAATTTGTGCTCACAAAAGCACGTGTGGGAATGAACTTCATTTGTCGAGGATTTGTATGGAAAATTATGAATCTGTCAGACCAACAAGTTTTTGTGACGCCAGCAGATGACCCATTAGCTGCGATACCGGGATGGGATGGGGAGCTTCTACCCCTTCCCTTCGATATAGCTCGAAAAGTTGGAGAATATCGGAGAGAGATATCGACACTCATTTCAACGCAACAAAATAAGCGCCAGGTTATCGATGCTCTCGTTCGGCGATATCCATTAGAAAGATATACAGTTAGAACCATCGCTGAAGAGATCATGCATCATCTTCATGATACCCCTCATGTTCCAAGCGATTCACTGATCTTACTTGAAGGCTATCGAAATTATCTCATTATTCATAGTTGTTTCGGTGACGGTGCAAATCGAACCATTGGTTGCCTTCTGGAACAGGTTTACTCGCAAGAAGGTTCTCTTCGGGGATGGTGGGGTGATGGTTATCGATTGCTGATCGAGTTCTCATCTTCTGTTAGTAACGAAACACTCGACTCGATCAAGGAGTTTTTTTATAGCATACATGTAGATCAAATTGAAGAACTTACTAACCATTATTTAGCTGACGCACATCCCTTCGCATACCACATGAAATTTATTGCACAACGATTTGGCGCTCTTCCTCGAGGCGCGTTTTTAAGTAGTGAAAAACTCCTGGATTTACCCTACAGGTTTAGAAAAACCCCCATCTATACAGAAACTATCAGCGAATTTAAAAGGGTGAAATTTGATATCTCAGCTGTTCAAACGATTATCAATAACATACAGAATCAAACAATACATATTGAAACTTTAAACTCTGTAGAACATCCAACACTGCCTGCCTATCGGATCCTGAATAAATTTGCTGCTATCCCAGATATGATAGCTCCTGAGTCGATACAGGAAGAGTCTATGCATCGTATGGAAACAGCCATTAAATATTCAACCATTGAACTTTTTTGCGTGAATTGTGGAGATTGGAGCCATGAACAAAAAATTTCCACAATTCCTACCCACCCAAAGTGCGGACGTTGCGGGTCCGGTCTCTTAGCACCCTTAAAGTATTCGAATGAGTATGTCAAAAAAGTCGTGAAAAAACGAGTCGATCAGTTCCAATTAACAGAGGATGAACAACGTATATTAGTGAATATTCGCCGACATGCTGACATCGTCCTTTCCTATGGTAAGAAAGGCGTCATCGCACTTCAGGTTCATGGTATTGGGCCACAAACTGCAGCACGTCTGTTGGCAAAAATGCATTATACTGAGGAAGAGTTTTTCAATGATTTACTAGAAGCCAAATTATTATTCATTAGAACCCGTCGTTTTTGGAAGTCATGAAATTCAGATTGCTTACCGACGTTGAATCGATCTGGCGTTACCAAGAAAAGATTTTCTTGGCGTGATATTTTTCTTGGATTTTTGAAGCAGCCATCCATTTATGACAAAATGGGCATTGAACGAGGGCATTCTCTTGAAAAAGAAAAAGATCGGAGCTAAATTCAATTTGGCAGTGTGGGCAGGATAATGATTGGTTAGGTTTGATTCGGATAGATAAAATGATGGCGACAATTATTCCAATGAGGATAACGAACCCGATGATAGTGGGAGACATTGACATGTTACAAAGAGCTATCTTTGGATTTAAAACTTCCTCTTCTACCATATAACGCGTTATTTATGCTGTAAGATGGATTTTCCCGCATATTTTGCCTGATCGCCGAGTTGTGCTTCAATTTTTAAAAGGCGATTGTACTTAGCAACACGTTCTCCTCTCGCTGGTGCGCCTGTTTTGATTTGGCCACAATTTAAAGCCACTGCGATATCTGCAATGTAGTCATCGATCGTTTCACCAGATCGATGACTGACTATGACATTGTAATTTTGGGTTTGTGCATAGTGAGCAGCATCAAGGGCTTCGGTTAGGCTTCCAATCTGGTTCACTTTAAGTAATAAGGCATTACATGCCTGATGGTCAATTCCTGTTTTGAGTCGTGAGATATTTGTTACGAATAAATCGTCGCCAACCAGCTGCACTTTTCCACCAATTCGATGAGTAAGGGCGGCATGACTCTGATAGTCTTCTTCTTGAAAAGGATCTTCAAGGGAGAAAATCGGATAAGTTTTCACTAAATCTAGATAATAATCAAGAAGTGAAGATGCATCATAGAATTGCTGGTCGAGTGAATATACAGCGTTTTTGGGGTTGTAGAAGCTACTCGCTGCTGCATCAAGGCCAATAAAAACATCGCGACCAGGTGCATATCCGGCCTGGTGAATGGCGAGGAGAAGAATATCTATCGCTTCATGTGTCTTCGTTAGTGGTGGTGCGTACCCTCCCTCATCTCCAATATTGACAGCTTGGGGACCATAGCGCTTGTGTAAGATTGTTCGTATTTCGTGATAAACAGCTACACCTACGCGTAATGCCTCAGAGAAGGTAATATCTAGAATAGGCAAGATCATGAATTCTTGGATGTTTAATTGGTTGCCAGCATGTAGACCCCCATTAATTACATTCATCATAGGAACAGGGAGAATTTGAGCATGCTCACCACCCAGATATTGGTACAAGGGTTGATTAACAGTATTCGCAGCGGCTTTCGCAACAGCTAGGGAGACTCCTAGAATAGCGTTGGCTCCAAGTTTGTTCTTATTTTCAGTTCCATCAAGCTTACAGAGGAATTCATCAATGGAACGTTGATCAGTAACTGGTTTCCCGTTAAGTTGGGGCGCTATGGATTGATTGATATTATGAATGGCAGTAAGTACACCCTTTCCTTGGTATCGTGTGAGATCTCCATCACGTAATTCAAGGGCTTCATGGATTCCAGTGGACGCTCCAGCGGGAACGCTCGCAATCCCGTGTCCACCTTCTGTCCAGACATCAACTTCGACTGTTGGAAGACCTCGGGAATCGAGAATCTCACGCGCGGAGATAGCTGAGATAGCGTTTTTACGATCTTTAGCATTCATTTTAAGCAACTTGTTTGTGGCTTAGTGTGAAGAGATTAGCTTTTTACTCTTAGAGGCTTAGATTTATGTTTTTTCGATTCGTCAAGAGAAAAAAGTTTAGGTATAGGAAGAGGAGCGAGTATCCTCCAAGCCCGAGATAGACTAGTAGAGTCAGCGGATCCAAAGCCAAGCCATAGAATTGCAAAGCCGAGAAGAGAGTTACGCCACCGACCAGAAAATGAAAAGGCGCACTAGCATTCAGGAGCCAGAAACGCCACGGTTTACGGTATGCAATACTAATTGCACAAATTCCAGAAATGCCACCTAATAATACGAGATGAAATGCACGTGGGTCCAGAAGAAAGACTAGTAAGTCTAGACCTGCCGTTACAATGTAGAGACCAAGAATTAGCAGTCGCATATCTATTTTCATGGTGTTTCCTTCACAATGGATAGTTGATAGGTATCGATATTTTGGAAATCGTACTTAAGGATAGCTTTTTATCACTTTTTTTTATCTGTAATAATGATTCATGTTGAAAGCTCGGACCTTAGAAGATTTTATTCCGAATTATGAACGTCGCGCCACAGAGCCTCCCTCGCAAACACCTAACTCGTTGCAACGATCTACGCGCGCGCGCGTAAAGCAAAGCACATCGGCTAACCTCGAGCGAGCCGAGGAACCGACACTACACGCCCCATATGGCTATGCACTTTCTGTGTTTTATAACGGAGATCTACGAAAAGCAGGTGTAAAATTCTATCAACCGGACTCACGACAGATAAGTTTCTGGTACGATACCACGAACCATTTACCTTATTGTTTATCCACATTGCCTGTCTCCCAACTTGAATCCGTTCGCGAGATTACGGATCATCCTGGCTTCGATCATTTTGAATCAGTTCAGAAATTCGATGCACTTGCCGATACTATGAGAACGATGACGAAAATCGTGGCGAAAGACCCTCGGAGTATAGGAGGATCAGTCAATAGTATTCGTGAGAGGTTATCTGAAGCCTGGGAGGCTCGAATTCGCTATTACAACTGTTTCATTTATGATCGGGAACTTCAAATGGGCATGCCTTATCACTTGCGTGATAATCAACTCATGTTACGTGAATGTATAGATCATACCGATCAGATTAATGTTCATGAGATATTCGATGAAGAGGCTGTTGAGTTTAGGGGTTATATCGATCGCTGGATTCAGTTGTTTCAATGCCCTCTCCCCAGTATACGAAGAGCTGCAGTAGACATCGAAGTGTATTCGGCAGTTTCTACACGTTTCCCTGATCCAAATGAAGCCCGTGATCGAATTATTGCTGCATCAATTGTCGACTCAGATGGTATCAGGCGCGTTTACGTACTGCTTCGGAAAGAAGAAGAGCAAAGCACAGCAGCGGGTTCAGAAAAGGTTCAGGTAACGTATTTCCAAAGAGAAGAAGAACTGATTCACGCAATACTACAAATACTTGACGAATATCCGGTCATCTTGACCTTTAATGGCGATGATTTCGATCTACGGTATATCTATAACAGGGCAATAAGACTGGGTATTCCACGCCAAAACATTCCCATCATTCTTCAAGAACGATCAACGCGTCTATCTCACGGAATTCACGTTGATCTGTATCGATTTTTCTTTAATCGTTCCATCCAAATCTATGCGTTCAGTCAAAAATACTCCGCACTAACTTTAGATAGTGTGAGCAATGCGCTATTAGGCGAAGGTAAAATCAAGCTTGAGACACCCATCTCTGACCTTTCATACTCTGAACTCATTGCGTATTGTCTGCAGGATGCAGAAGTTACGTTACGATTAACCGCTTTCGATGACGAATTAGTAATGAAACTAATTCAAATCATGATGAGAATAACATCCATGACGATGGAAGATTTAACTCGGCAAGGCGTTTCTTCATGGATACGGAACCTGATGTATAAGGAACACCGACGGCTGAATTATCTTATTCCAAATTCGCAGAATATTCTGGAGGCTAAAGGCGAGGCCACCTCCGCAGCGACAATAAAGGGTAAGAAATTCAAAGGAGGTATTGTAGTTGATCCCAAACCAGGCGTCCACTTCAATGTAGCTGTCCTTGATTTTGCATCATTATATCCCAGCGTCATCAAAGTCTATAATTTATCTTATGAAACAGTTCTCTGTTCGCACGATACATGTCGCAGCAATACTATCCCTACACTCCCACATTGGATATGCAAAGAACGTAAAGGGCTTGCAAGCCTCATTATTGGATCCCTACGCGATGTTCGAGTTAAATTATATAAACAATTAGCAAAGAAACAAAATCTTGATGCTTCGCTCCGTAATCTTTACAATGTAATTCAATTAACCCTTAAAGTCCTCCTTAATGCATCATATGGAGTTATGGGAGCTGCGAGTTTCAATTTGTATTGTCCCCCCCTTGCTGAGGCAGTCACTGCCATTGGTCGATATGCAATCACAGAGACCGTAAAAAAAGCAGAGGCCATTGGAATTGAAGTACTATATGGCGATACGGATAGCGTATTCTTAAAAGCCCCAACCACTCAGCAAATCAGTGAACTGGTGCAATGGTCAGAAAGCCAGCTGGGGATGGAGTTAGAAATCGATAAGATATATCGTTATGCTGCTTTTTCACACTTAAAAAAGAATTATTTCGGAGTACACACAGACGGAAAAGTCGATATAAAAGGACTTACCGGAAAAAAACGACACATACCAGCATTCTTACAGAAAGCATTTATGGATATGGTGGAGGTATTAAGTCAAGTACAATCTCCAAAAGATTTTGAAAAAGCAAAAGTTGACGTTAAAGAGATCGTGAAAACCTGCTATCAAAATCTGAAAAAGAAACAATATCCATTAAATGATTTGGCTTTGAAAGTGATGTTAAGCAAACCCTTACAACGATATATTAAAACCACGCCTCAACACGTCAAGGCTGCAATATTGCTTGAGAAAGCGGGATATGAAATTAAGGCTGGCGATATCATCTTTTTTATAAAAACCTCGAATGAGCTGGGAGTGAAACCGATTCAACTCGCCACCATCGGCGATATCGATACTAAGAAATATATTGAATACTTGGAGTCTACATTTGACCAAGTATTCGACACACTTGGATTAGAATTTCAAGAAATTTTAGGAATTTCGAAACTTGACACAT
>JAOZHK010000107.1 GCA_026014905.1 Candidatus Bathyarchaeota archaeon | reverse complement strand
CTGTTCATATTTGGTGCTGGTGAGATCTTGCGCTTGTGCCCAAGGAATCTTGCTTTTAACAAGATCTTTGAGGGCAAAAGATGCAATAGAGGCCGTGCCGGCTAGTTTTAAAAAGTCTCTTCGATCCATATCTATTCCTCCTTGAGTTGACGCGCAATTACGTCAGCAAAGTCTAACACTTTCACTGTCGATTTAGCTCGCCTCGCGGCTTGGGAGAGATTCAGGATGCACGAGGGACAGGCAGATACCAAGCTTTCGGAGCCCACCTGTTCAGCTTGAGTGATGCGTCCTCGGGCGATTTCGAGTGAACTCTCAGTGTCGACGCCTTTATACAAGCCACCGCCGCCACAACAGTGAGTATTGAGTTTGTTTTCAGGTAATTCAACAAACGCGGTGGTTGAGGCCGCCAAAGCCTCGCGTGGGTCATCGATTACGCCCATGAGACGAGATAGTTCACAGGGATCATGATACGAAATTTTTTCATTCAATTTGTCTTTCAGTTGTAATTTACCCGCGGCTAAGAGCTGCGGCACATATTCAGCAATGTGCAGGGTTGCAAACTTGAGGGATCGACCTAGGATCTTGGGGTATTCCTGTTTAAACATTCGATAGCAACCAGGACAACTGAAGACAACCCGTTTTGCCCCTGACGCTTCAATCATGTCGACATTGTGGCTGACAAACTCTTTGAAGGATTCTGTTCCCCCGCCAAATTTAAGCGGAACACCACAGCACCATTCCTCGCCAAGCAGTGCCCACGCCTCGTTAGCAGCATTGAGGATCGCCGTGACGCCTGCCGATGCAGGTCGCATCGATGGAGTATAGGAGATAACACACCCAACAAAGTAGAGGGTTTCTGCCTGCGTACTGTCTGGAACATCAAGACGTCGAGTCCAATTCTTGCGGCGTTCATGGGGTCGCTGTAAAAAGTTCTTATCGGCCACGGTATTCGCAATCATCTCTCGGATCGGTGCGGGTTCTAACCCATTATCAACCGCGCTCTCCCGTGCCCGCTCCCAGAGATCCACTAAATCATACGTATAAGGACAAACAGATGCACAGCGTCCACAGAGCGTACACTCATATAGACCACGTGTCAGATTCTTGATATCCCCCGAACTGGGATTTGAAAGAAATGAGAACAGTTGTTTAGTAATGATCGGGCGCATCTTCTTGATCTTAAATCCGGGCGCGGTGTAATTATCTGCCGTCTGTTGATAAACGGGGCATTCGTCAACGCATTCTCCACATTTGGAGCATGCGTACATCCACGCAATCTGTGCTTTTCCAAAGTTATTGAGGAAATTATTACTCATCCATACTTCACCTTATTCCATGTTGTCTCCTTTTTTCATAAATGCGAGGTAGGTCGTTGCGATTCCATGGAGGAACCCGCCGGGAAAGAGAATCGATACCAACAAAAAGAGATACGTGGTTACTGTATGAATTGCGGGAGCTAGAGGGCGAAGATCACTGAGGGCAGTGGTTAACCATGGGAGATTGTCGACCCAGATTTGGTTAGCAGAGGATATCGTTACGCCGGTGACGAGTAAAATCAGGTAAAGGAGAAAATCGACATAGTTGATTGTCGTCATCAACATGCGCATCTTCTTGGTCGCTAGGATCTTAATGAGGTAAATTGGAAACAGGATAACCCAGAGGACGCCAAGATACCCATGAAGAATTTGCCGAATCGGCGCTAATGCACCACCGAGAACTACTCCTACAAGGTCAATGAGGAGCCCTGTCACTAAGAGAATCGCCATGCTGCTATGAAACGCGGTGTCGAGTTTGGATGTCTTCCATAATCCTTTAAGAACTCCAGTTAACGTCACTTTGGATGGGTACTCGAATTCTTCGACGTTTTTCGGCATGGTTATTCTTCCTCCATTCGCTTTTTCCGCCACGCAGCCAGATAGAACAAGCCTCCAACCGCGGCGGGTACCAAAAGCCATTTGGAATTCACCATTACCGGAATATCGGCGCTTAATTGTTCACTAACGTCTGGTAGCCCCAATGACTGGAGCTGCACGTCGGCAACGTAGATGAATCCGGTTCCACCCAGGGGTTTATTGTCCACATCACCGTAAATATGTCCATTAATCTTGTTTTTTCGTTGAGTTGCTAAGGTGATGATTTCAGAGCGCTCCCCAAACACGAGGGCATCGGTGGGACAGGCTTGAACACATGCAGGCTCTTTTCCATCGTTAATTCGATCAAAACACATATGACATTTCGAGACTTTCTCGAGCTGCCCATCGAATTGAGGAATACCGAAAGGACAAGCCGAGATACAATATTTACATCCAATACACTTCTCGTTCTGAATAACGACAGCACCGTCACTGGTTTTGACAATTGCATCAACTGGACACGCTTCCAGACAGGCTGCTTGGGTGCAGTGCATACATCGCCAATTTAAGAACTGCCAGGAAGGAGGACTTGCACTCTCATCAAACTTGAATTGAATGTGAGTGTAAGTCGTGTACGAGAGTGTGGGCGGATTGGTCCATTCGGTGTTCAGGGTTGTTTGTTCGCCAGGTAAATCGTTCCAGCGTTTACACGATACTTGGCAGCCTCGACAACCGATACATTTGGTTACATCCACTAAAACAGCTTTAACCATTCATGTCGCCTTAACCATTGTTCTATATATTAAATCTATAAAGGAACTGACTAGTTCCCTTCTAGAAAAAAGAGAGCTAGACATATAAATCTAGTCATTGATCATCGGCTTACGCATGTGTAGCTAGAATAGCTTTTTAAGGTTCAAGAACCGAAGCTAGCTAAGCGAATTCATATGATGCCTTTCAAAGGATTCTTCTCACTACTCCGTCTACGGTATACAGGCCAGGTCGTGGGAATAGTCATGATACTCAGCCTGAAAAGCATCGGATTCACATTGCACACTCTATTCGCGGTCACAGCCGCCATTTTGTTATGTATAGCCATTTTTTTCTTTGATGATGCCCACGATGAAGCAAGTGACCAACTTGTTCACAAGCTTCGCCCTATTCCTCAAGGAACGTTTACAGTACGTCAAGTCTATCTGATGGGGACACTGGCGTTGAGTATAGGGATAGGCTGTGCATTATTCTTGCAGCTCCACCAAGCGTTGTTATATATCATCGTCGCAAGTTTAGGATTGATCGTAATCTTTGTGAAATTAGATTCAATCATCCGAGCCATCTTATCAGCAACGATGATCTTCCTGTTATTTCCTTATAGTACTGTCATATCTAGCAAGAGCCTCGTGTTTGGATTATCCGTTGCCGTACCTCACGTCGCGGGATCCATCACCAAGGATTATTTACATATCCATGGAGATCGGCGAATCGGTCTTCAAGCCCCTGTTGCCTGGGCACGGAATGCTGCCAGCACCCTCTTTACTCTCACTGCCGGCGTGATTGTATTACCCGCCGTATTTACGCTAGTATCCGAATGGTACATCCTCTTCGTGCTACCAACCGTCATAAGCAGTCTACTTTTAGCATACAACATTGCGAAGCGACGGTATCAGACAGTATATATTTATGGTGGTATTGCAATGGTATCAACGTTACTAGCTATTGCTGTATTTATCTAGCTCATAAGACAGATGACCTCCATGGTTGGAACGCAAGAACTCATCCTCATCTTAGTAGTCCTGTTATTTGTGATTGGACCAACAAAGCTGCCACACATGGCACGAGAGTTAGGTCGTGTTTTTCAAGAGTTTAGAAAAGCGAGTTCAGCAGTTGTCGAGACCGCAAGCTCCGCATTTCAAGAAGAAGATGCGGGAGAAACCTTGCTGAAAATCGCGAAAAACCTGGGAATCGAAACGGAGAATAAAACAGTCACTCAGCTAATTGATGAAATCAAAGAAAAGGATTAAGAATAAGGTAAGTTATCACAATAATGGATAGGTGAGAAGAATGGCATTGATTGGATGGCCTGAGTTGATACTAATTCTCGCAATTCTAATATTCCTCTTTGGCGCAACCAGAATGAGAGGCCTCGCGAAAGGACTCGGAGAAAGCGTGAGAGAATTCCGTAAAGTGACCAAGGAACCACCCGATGATGAAGAAAAAATCGACGACTCCATCAAAGAAGTTGCGAAAAAGATGGGAATTGAGACTGAAGGCAAAGAGCTTAAACAGATCCTGAAAGAGATTGAGAACAAGACCGCTAAAGACTGATCATACTTTTACTTGTCAGTCTCTCAGTTCTGGGCGTTAGGATGACCGAGCCAGACGCAGGGGAGATGAGTTTTTGGGGTCATCTCACCGAATTATTACTGCGACTTCGCAGAGTACTCTATGTATTCATCGTCACCACGCTCATTGTCATGATCGTCCCGATGAGTCTGGAGCTCCCCAATCTGGATCCAACCAATTTCTTCTACCCGACCCTTGCCTCGACAGTGATTAACGATTTTCAAAACCGATTTCTCCCTCAAGGGACCATCCTGATCCCCTTGAGTTTTTATGCACCCTTAGAAATCTATATTTTCATTTCAGTGATCATTGGCGCAGTGATCGGCCTGCCTGTCGCGGCCTATCAGATTTATGGTTTTCTCAGCCCTGCATTACATGCGCACGAAAAAAAGTTCGCGTTACAATTCACGTTTGTATTCATTGCACTTTTTGGTTTTGGATTTGCCCTGGGATACCTCTACATCGTGCCGCTGACATTCAGTACGATGCTGACTTTCACGAACTTATTGGATCTGACGCCAACTTACTATTTTTCCGAATTTTTTTCCATGATTGGAATGATTCTCCTCGTATCAGGTTTGCTTTTTACGTTTCCCATCTATATCTATCTCTTAGTGCGAGCTCAATTATTGAAGACGCAGCAATTAACCCAAAACCGCAAATACATGTATGGAGGATTACTCATCCTTATTGCGGTTATTGATCCGGATCCAAGTCTCGTGACGGAACTGGTTACCTTCATCCCGATAGTGATCCTCATGGAACTGAGTATTCTTATTTCCAAAC
>JAOZHK010000085.1 GCA_026014905.1 Candidatus Bathyarchaeota archaeon | reverse complement strand
TGTAGAGAGCCACATTGGAGGGGTTTGGCGATATCCGAGTCTTTTCATCAATTTCGACATATCGGTTTGTTATTTCCTGGATCCTTATTGTTTCACTTCGCTCGTTAAGATAACACCACAGGGCCTGTAACGCAGCTCCAAAAGCGGCGCTTTCGTCGATTTTTATGGAAACCACGTCAGTATCGAAGATGTCTGCAGCAATCTGACGCCAAGCAGGATTTTGTGATCCACCACCTGTTAACCGAATTTCCTGAGGATACGCGCGCGCGTATTTTGGTGTGACACGATATTATAAGCTCCAGAATGCATGAATTGGAGAAACATGAATCTTACCGATTTGGGTGTGGATGAACTGTTCAACATCTTCAACAAGTATTGGTACTTCGTTGGGATCATTACCTTTAATGGGAATCTTGGTTTTGTGTAATCTCATTTCATCTGCGTAATCTTGAAAAATATAACTATCAAACTCATGATAAAAAATGAATTTCAGTCCCCACGGAGGCTGTCGTAAAGGATGAGGATCCAGCGAATAAAACATGATATTTGGCATCAGCTTTCGAGCCAATTCACGGTACTGGATCCAAGTGTGAATACGGTAGACTCCCATTTACATTCCTCAAATGATCACATTTATTCTCCAATATAATGACTCAGGATACGATGTGGATTTGAGGTTCAATAAGGATATTGGCTGTGATCGATTTCGCGATGAGACTATATTTCTCAGCCAAGCGGATTGCTCGCATCACCTTGTGTTTGCTGCAACCACAGACCTGTATTCGCGGTCGAAGCACCATTTGTTTGAACGTCGACGTGCGATCCAGCAACTCCTCCACAACACCTATGCAGTCACAGGTATAGGAGAGTAACTCGATCTTCAATTTTTCGCTGCTCCACAAGAACATGAGTTGAAAACACATGTTGAGTGCTCCGACAAACGCGTCTTCTGGGGTTATCACGTTCGGTTGCCCCTGTAAGTCTGCGGGAGCAGAAAACTCCATATGTGCGCCATTATCCCCTGTAAGCTCGCCCACGTGACCGCTCTTCCAGGTTGTTGTGGTTCGGTATGTTGGCATAGTGCTCTCACCTCGTGGATTGTAGGAATAGCGCATCGATCCTAGTTGCGAGGTGTTCGGCAATCCTGGAGGCTGTTTTTCGTCCCTGCTCATCAAGTTCCCGTCGAGACTCTGATGTATCGATGCTCCATTTCTGCAGTAAGTCGGCCACGACGATCGCAGCAGCTGTTTTCCCGCTGTATGTTTCGATCGCGTGTTTCGCACATTGTTTTGCACAGCCATCTACCGCGATTGTTGGAAAGGATTTGGCGAACATGCGCTCGCCTTTCTCACCGGTTAAGAACAGGGGAAGACAGATCGTCACCGTGTTTTCAGGCCGTAATCGTTCCAAGACTAGGCGCGTTGCGATCCTGGATAAGGTTCCTTCGATATAGCTTTCGCCGCTACATGACACCACGCCAATCTTTCGTGGGGAACTCAGGATACATCCCTCCGTTGCAGGGTATTCACGGTAGCCGCTATTTGCGAGGCGAGGATGTGGGCTAAGGCGCGTCCCGCGTCATCGAGAAACGTTATACTTTTTGGTTTAAGATCTCGGTGCGTTTTTAAGAGATCGATGACCCGGAACTGAGCGACCACTTGTGCTCCGGCAACGTCGAGGTTTTTTTTCGCACATTCCAGAGGGCAGCCGTCGACTGCGATACATTGATGTGATGTAACCACAGCCCTCGCCTCGGGGTCATTCATGACTAATAATGATAGGCACATGGTCTCGGTTTCTTCTCGATTGAGGTCCTCAACCACTTCATAGGTCGCCTCTCGACTAATGGTTCCAAACGGTTTTCCGATACCACTACAGGGAATAATGAAGATGGGAGTAGTCATATTCTCGCTTCCCGGCTCGGGTTTAATACGTTAGCTATTTTCGATTGCATTTGCTCGAAATAGCTTCGTGCTGTCAGAAGGCGCTTGAGGTCAGCTGTACGATTGGATGGCACAACGAGCGCTAACCACCCTTTGCCATATGGATCCTCATTAATTGCTTCAGGATTATCACGTAGCTTTGCATTTACTTCCACAATTGTCCCCCCGATCGGCGAGTGAATAGAGATTACGGCCTTGATTGTTTCAATCTGAAGCATTTCATCAGAACGCGTAACCAAGGTTCCTGGGTGAGGTAACTCGATAAACGTCACATCTCCGTTTGTCCGTTGAAAGTAATCCGTGACGCCTATGCGCAGCGCTTCGTTTTCGTTTTGGATCCATACGCCTTGTTCGTCGTATAACAATCCCTTCTTCACCGTAAAAAGGAATTTATCTATCAGCACCTGATAATCCTCATTTGTCAATGTAGTGACCTCAATCAGGTGTGAGTTAAATTAATATATTTAAATATATCCTTTTATATAATTGGTTAGCTAGCGATGTTGAGGAAGACAATGCAACCAACGCCTAAGAGATCTCAGGATCGACTTGAACGATTGATCTGTTCAGGTCTGCGCCCCGAAAACGATCATGAACGATACGCCCAAGAACTGCGATCATTGACTCTGAAAATGAATGCCGAGCATATCGATCAGAAGACCCGTCTCTTGAAAGCCTTAGCGAACGGGACGCGGCTAAAGATATTATCCTTACTCAAGACCAGAGAGATGTGCGTCTGTGAATTGATGGTTGCATTAAACGTGACGCAGCCTACTGCATCCCACCACCTCAACATATTGGAAAATATGCGCGTGATACAGGACCGCAAAGAGGGTCGATGGGTTTTTTACAGTATCGCAAATCCACGAGTTATTGAGTATTTATTCAATTTCCTCGAGATTCCAAATACGAGATAGGTATGTAACTTTAGCCAGTTCCTTCATATTTGATGCCTCGTAATCTGATTGAGTCCTTTACCAAGCCATTAATTTAACATATCAATATATTTAATAACATTTATATGGTTCTTGGCAATTTTTAATTCGCTGAGGGAAAAAGCCATGACTAACATCTTTGACAGTGACACACATCTTGGTGTATTTGAAAAGTATCTTGCTGTATGGGTCGCACTCTGTATGGTGGTAGGACTCGTTCTATCACAATACTTTCCCACCCTCAGCGTGGCCATCAATGATCTCCAGATTAGTGGAATTTCAATCCCAATCGGGATATGCTTGTTCTTGATGATGTACCCTGCTCTCTTGAATTTCCAAATCGAGGAATTAAAAAAGCTC
>JAOZHK010000080.1 GCA_026014905.1 Candidatus Bathyarchaeota archaeon | reverse complement strand
GATATTTTTGATAATCCAATCTCCTTAAATATCCAAATCATTCTATCAATATTTGTGTCAGACCGCAAAATATCGTTCTTGTCTGGCAAGTCACACAAAATACTTGTGTCGCCAGAGAGTGCTTTATTTAAATCGCCTGTGAATTTATCATGGTCAGCACTGTCAAAGACAACAGGGGTCGCGTCATGCACAATGGCTTCCATCAACTGAATATTGTTATTCTTTAAAAGAATAGTCGCACGAAAGTTTGGATAGCCCCACCTCATCTCCTGCCTGCTAATGCTTCCAGCGTAGCCACTAATATTAAAAGGGGCCGAGTGGAAAAACTTGAAATCGAACTCTTTGCTGTTCACTAAATGCACCAGAGACTGTTCAAAGACCCTGGGGTCTCCATTGTATACAACATCTCCAGTATATTTGGCACCATACTGTCTCACTCTTGGACCAAGCTCAATAAAGTCTTTGATATAATTACTAGATGATGGGTTATCAAGCGAAAAACTTCTTTTGGTGTTTGACTCATTAAAATTAACACATATGGCATTTGTGTCTGCCGGATAGGAGTTCAAAACAGGAAGGTTATGAAATATAACAGTAGGCCCAAACCTGTTGAGTTCGTCATCAGGCAGCACCTGATTAGCATGTGCCACAATGTACGGAGGCCCAATACTTCTTATTGCCTCCATAAGGCTAAAAAACTTAGCATCGTTATTGTGGTTTACAAAAAGTATTTTCATTTAATCAAATCCTTGATGGTTTGTATATTAATATTTTTGTTATCATACATATAAAAATCAATACTTTTGAACAATATTGGCAATAATTGTATCATATTGAACACTTTGCTTCTTGTGGTTCGGTTTAAAATTTGTTTCAATTTGCCGAAATCGCGTTTTTGCACATACATTATTTCTGACCATACGTTTGGTAGACCGTAAGACGCATTGATTATTTTTTTTTGATGGTCACAAGACAATCCTATGTCGTAGTTCTTTTTATTAGATTGGTGCGAATATAATAATGACTTGGAGGTCTTTAGATCTATTGTTTTTGAATTAAAAAGCCTGTCTCCGTAAATAATAAATGTGTTCGCTTCTAGACAACAATTTATGGCTAGCCTTAGACTGTCAAGAACAGTGGTATTTTTGTAGTCCTTGTTCTCCACGACTCGAATGTCGTTGTGGTTGTTAAGCACATGTCGAATCACATGTTTGTAATCAAACCCAGCCACCAAAAAAATTTCATAATCTACAAACACATCCCTAATAACACCAGCCTGACTGTCCAGCAGACATTTTGAACCCATTGGGAACAACGGAGGAGAATCGTGAAGCCCTCGTATTTTAGGTTTGCTGGCAGATAGTATGATAAAATTATGTTTGTCACGAGTTGTTGATTTGATCTCGTGAATGTATCTGACTTTTGATGTCATGTACTATGTGCCACATATAACGACTTGGGAATGTGAACAACCATAGATTGCTGAAAAACATGAAGCTCGGGAGAATCTTGACCAAGATAATTAATAACCCTTGCTGTATTAAAAAATATGCAGGGGATGGGCATCTGCTGTTTGATAGGGGGGGACCTCAAAAAAGTTCGCATCCTTTCGCTTCCTTTTATCGTCACATCATAATCAGAATAAATAGCACCACATTCTTTTTCTTCCTTAAAAGGGGAAAAGTCTATTCCGTCTAACGCATAGGAATTAAGAATGACATTTTCGCGTAAATTAGCAACGGCTTGGTAAGACATATAATCCACGATATTGGATCTAGCGAGGGCCGGAAATTGAGACACCTCTGTGTGTTGATGAGTAGACACTGTAATCGTAGAAATGTTTGAGTCATTTGCTTGTGCTATGTGTGACCCAACGGTGTTCACGGGAGAAAAAACAAACAGCTTGACGTGAACATCATTGTCTTTAGATCTGCATCCATCTAGGATAGCGTCTAATTTATCAAGATCAATTGGGGATGTAATAGCGTAATTTATCAAAATTTTATGCATGTAGTTCCCCCCATGTAAACACCTGCGACTCTAGGTTTTGAGTCCGTGCCATTTCCTGAATTTTGCTAGCCATGTCAACCATTAGATTGCCTTTTAGCCACTTGTACAACAGGCACATAGTTGCGGACTGATGCAGCCCATCCGTACCAACCACATGCAAGACCTTTTTTAGTTTATTATTAACGGCAGAATTCAACACATTGAGCATATTCACATCAAAGTCCTTTTCAGAGTCCAGAGTGATTAGATACCCGTTTTTAGCACGCCGAGAAGCATCAAAAACAACCTCATTAATCTCATCAAGATAACTACGAACAGACACAAAGTCTGTAAATGTGATCTTTTCTTGACATAGTTGTCCAATACCCTTTAATCCATCTTGGTATACGACCACAATATTAAATTTGTGAATATTAGGGGTTTCGCTGAGGCGGTCTATCGTTGTTATTAATCCCTCTGTTGATTTAGCAATAACCAAAACCGATCCATAAATAAACATCTCATCACGAAGCCTATTCATGATATCGGCGTCGTCTTTGTGTTCCCAGTCTAGAGGCCTCCTGGATGGACACACCCTTAATATTACCGGGCCATCTTCTGTCCATTCAATTTTACTGCCACATTCCTTAAATTTATCCAAATATCCTGTCTCGCAACATTTTTCTTCTTGGTTATAAAAACAACACCCCTTGCAAAAGGTAGCTAATTGAGCCATTCCGCACCTCCATCAATCAGTTTGGACCTATCCGCTCGAACCATTTCCCATACGTTGTAATTTTCCAGTCGTTTTTTCATGAAGTTAACGAGGTGCTGTCTGTCTATTGGAGCTTGTTTGCTGTCATTGCTTGGAGTAAAATCGGAGGTGAAAAATCCATCAAAATTCATCCTAGTAGTTCCGCGACACAATGAAGCATACATATTTCTTACATAATGCGAATGCTTATGCGAACCGGTATACATATATGCGTTCAACATGTCTTTAATAAACTCACTATGCGATGATTGATCCGTCTTGATATCCACAAGCGGATAAATAATTGGAGGTTGTTTCCAGTCAGCATATTTGCAATCGTCAATGATTCTAGCCCACTGCTCGGCAGTAGTATCCCAACTATAATTTTGCTCAAACAACAGCCTGGTTGATTTACCAAGTGCATCCCGGTCACTTTGTGACTTCTTGTGGAAGAAGATATTGAAGGTATTGATAATATCATCTTTAAGAGGAACTGCTCTATCGCAACCCGTTTCTAACTCCTTGTATTTGTTAAACTTAATTGGGTACGCACCTAATTTATGAACCACATCCTCCATGGCTGAGTAATAAGTACATGCAATTGGAACCCCGCAAGCTGCGGCCTCAACTTGGGGCAATCCAAAACCCTCCGAGTTCGCACACTGAATATATAGATCAAAACAATTATATATTTGTGCCAAGGTTTCATTATCTACACCATTTGATACACTCACTGGTGCAGAAGCATAGTCTCTACAACCAGTGCATAATTTTCTGGAATCATGAAATTTGGAAACATCAAGTTTTCCACAGCCTTGGCATTTGTAAGAGAATAACACCCGCGAAGATATTTTGTGCTCATGAAGTAGTTCTGATATATTCCACCCTGCGTCGGGATAACTGGTGTGGCAGTAGAGATACGTATTTAGATCGCCAGAGCTATGCAGGTAGCCACTAAATGCCTCTAGCAGGGCCGGGAATAATTTCCTGCGTTGGTTCCGCATAACGGTCCCAACTATCTTCCAGTCACTAGGTATTCCAAGGATGTCTCTGGCATTGTTTATGGGTTTGAATTCTTCTGATGCAGAAGGAGAAGCAGTTCCGTATAAATTTATAGAGTCTCCCCCTTGTTTTCGTAATACTCCTCCAGCCCAGTCTGAATAAGTAAGAAGGTAGTCCGCATCAGCAAACATATCGACCCACTCCACATTTTGTGGACTAGCATCAACCGTGGGCATCCAGGCCCATTCGAAAATCCTTCTATACGGCGAATGCCAAACAAACGAATCCATCCAGAAGTCACGAATACAAAGAACAATATCTGGCTCAAAATCTAAACAAGCCCTTTCAAATCGCCACGCACCAAATTGATTTATGGAATTAGCACCGTATAATTTCTGCTGCTCCTGAGAATGGTCCGGCATGTTTGCATAATTTTTCCATCGTAATGACTTACGTCGGGGATCATCAGCGGCACCATACACAGAGAACTCTGCGACTTCGTACTTTTTAGATGCTTGTAACCTAGTGAGTACTTCTCGACCGTAGGTGGCATATCCCGTACTAAGATAAGAGGCCTCTGTTAAAAACAATACCCTTTTCTTTTTACTCATCCTTGGATCGTGCCCTTTCTGCAATGTTGTTCACAATAGTAGAGACTTTGTTGGGGTGTATACCTACCCTCTTAGCGATTTGACTATAATTATGACCGTCTAATTTTAAGCTGATAACTTCTTTCTCCAAGTCATTTCTAAGCCCAAGATAATCTGCAAAATCATATGCCTCATTCAAAGTTTCATCTCTATAAGATAATTCGTCACTATTAAAAAGTTGTGAACGCCTCAACATCTCAGGTTTGTTTGGGGTTGTCAATTTTTGATTATTGATAAATTTAAGAATGTCATTGCGGACACAGTGAGTAATGAATGTAGAAATTTTACCCCTCTTGGAATTATATTTTGATCCATTTCTCCATAAAGAAAGAAGACCTACTTGGACTAGGTCTTCAATAGAAAACACTCCGTTTGGTGTGTACATTCTTGCTGCAATACTTTGCACTAATCTCTCGTGATCCTTCAACAGTTGTTCAATCTCAATGTCCATTTCAATACCTTTCTCAACTAATGATTTTAAAGTCATTAATTCTAAACACAACATCTCCGTCAGGGGATACTCGTGCTGTTGAATTAGTGACTAATAATTGCCTATCCGGTGGGAGGTTCTGAAACAGCACCAATGCCGCCGAACCCCACGCCTCAAAATTTAGGACCTCGACATCTATTTTCTTGGGTAAGTCTTTTGTTGTCTTACGCTTGTTTTCAACAGCCAGTGTCAATGACACCCGCTCTTTATTATTGTCGTCAAGCTGGAAAGTTTTATTTAATACCCTACCAAGAAATTTACAGTCATTCATCCCTTTTCCTCAAATAACGAATACTTTATCAACAATGAACGAGTTACGCTCCTTATCTTTGATTTCCCCAGAAATAAGAAGGGTCGCCTCATTATAGATTATATCCTTGTACTGCCCATATACATCAGGAAATATGACAATATTTTCAGATTCTCCAGAATCATCTTCTACAGAGAGGAATGCCATGGTATCACAATTCTTGGTTTCGTGCTCTCTAATGTTCTTAACGATTACCGCTATGGTGCTGCTACCCATTTTCCCATCGGCAATTTCCTTGCACGTCGTATCAGCGAAGCCAGCATCCGAGCAGTTGTTAAGCTCAGAATGGCTAATGGCATAACCAAGTAATCTTTCTTCCAGCTTTGCATAAACCACTGAATTGTCGCTAAGATCTCTCCCTGGGTTCTCAAGTCTAGATAAAATACTTTCGACTTTATCAAGCCTGTTCTGAGTAGAAATAAACCCGCCATCCTTCTTGGTTCCATAAGTTATAAGTTTTTTTATAATATCGGAAATGTCACATTCGAGGCTGATGTGTTCTTCCACCGCCTGCATTTCTTTCTTTGTTAGCTCCATAAAACAGTGGTATTCATGCAGCATTGCCGTCCTAGACTTACCTAACCCGCTAAACGCACCTGTTTTAATAAGATTCTCTACGGCTCTTTTGTTGATCTTTCTTAGTGTTTTTATTAGCATGATAGACCAAGATATGGGCTTGAAAAAACTCCTAAATAACATTTCAGAGCCATTCAGAATTTTCCGCAACGCCAGTAAATGTGCTTTGCCTACATTCTTGACGTTGCATATTCCAAAGTGTATTGCCCCTTCAAACCACGAGAAGTTTTCGTCTAGCACTTTAAAAGATGGGCCGCAAATATCAATATCCTCAGACTTGGCCGACATGACTAGCTGTCGTATTTCCATATCTGGGTCAATTTTATCACTAGCTCCCCCCAACCAATTCTTAAAGAAGTAACTAGGATAATAACAACGTAGCCATGCCGACCAGTAAGCCATTTTTGCATATCCTACAGCATGGCTCTTGTTAAAACTATACCGTGCAGACTTTTCGATCATGTCAAAAATTTCTACAGCCGTGTCTTCGTCAATCCCGTTCTGCTTACACCCCTCGATGTATTTAACTCGAACCTTCTTCATCAAATCAATCTTCTTCTTCCCGATAGCGGTACGAAGATCATCGGCGGCCTGCAATGAAAACCCCGCCATCACCTCGGCAATTTTCATCGCTTGTTCTTGATAGACGATCACCCCATACGTCTCCTTAAGCAGATCATCAATGCTCTCGTGAAGACTAGGAATCTCTTCCTTACCAAATTTGCGATCCACAAAATGCTGGGTCATTGATTTACCATCAACGAAGGCCTTGAGACACCCAGGTCTGATGATACTAAGTAAAGCCGCCAGTTCCTCAATACTCTCAGGTTTGAGTTTTTTGGACCATGTCTTTCCTAGATGACCTTCAATCTGGAAAACGCCTTTTACCCTGCCTTCACTAATCATTTCCCATACATGTGGATCTCCTGTGTCGACTTGTGTAATATCTATCTTTTTAGCCCGAACGGCAAATCCTAGGCGTTGTAAACGATAATCAATCACTCAAACGCCCCTTTGAAATTCTTTCTACTCGCTGTATTTCTCAACATTCTCATAGTCCGGCAAAATAACTCAGCGGTCATAATGACATCAGACATGGCATCATGTGCCGTCCCTTGTGAGTAGCCCATATAACCTCTAATAAGGTTATCAGCAGATAATGAGTTTACGTCCTTGTTGTTCTCAAATAAGGCAAACATAAAATCAAGTAAATCTATGCTATGAATTCTCTGAAAAAGGTTTTGACCGCCTCTTTTTTCATCCCTTGGTCCAAAATTATAGGGTTCACGACAACACAGTCTGTCTACAATGATAGAATCAAAGCCTTTGATATTATAGCCAACAGAGATTGGTGCGGACCAGTTGTTTGCTTTCCAATTGTGCTCATTTACATACTCTACAAAGTTCTGCCACACACCTTTTGTGGAAGGTGCCTTCTTGAGTATCTCTTTGGTTTTACCATGTACAGCAACAGCACCGTCCTCTAAAGGATCTAAATTCAGTTCGGCACACCTTTTTTCAGTGAAAATTGGTTTCATTAATGATTGAAACTCAGTACCTTTTTTAATCTCAAGCTTTCTACCATGCACCACGACCGCTGCAATTTGCACAGGTTGTGTAGTGTGTGGATTAGCACTAGTAGTTTCAAAATCATAGACTATATAATCGCGATAATTCATGCTTGTCCTTCTATGTATTTAAGTTTTCCCTAGTTTATCAGGCCAGAGTACCTGCCCCCTGACCTGAATCCTGACCTGATTGTGGACCTGATCTCTGACATCAACGACTAGATAATGCCACGCCTTATTATGGATCTTGCCATTGATATTGGCATCGTACTCCCGCCGAATGGATTGCATCCAAGCTTCGCTAATTCGGATCATTCTCACACCTATTAATATCTTTTACAGTTTGCGATATTTTAGATAACAACGAGACTCCCAAAATGTCAAATTTAACACAGCCAATAGATTCAAGATCTCCCATTTCCATCCCCGCTATCTTTTCAGAACCCCTTGTGGACTTAACCATAGGGCAGATAGTGTCTAAATTACGAGAAGCAATAACTACTCCTGCCGCATGTTTCCCCTGTGTCTTGAAAATGCCTTCCATTCTCATAGCTTGTTCAAATATCTTAGCATATTCACCCTGAAGGTTGCCATCATCGTCAACCCAGCAGTAGTCAATTAATGCATTCTTGTCATTTTCTAACGCCCAACGAATAACGGAAGGTTCATCCATTTCCTCAAGAAGGTCTGAAATTGAGGCCTCATTAGGAATCTTCTTAGTAATCTCATTCATTTGATCAAAAGAGCACGACTCGTTTACCCTGAGAACCTCCTTCAGAATAGATCTTCCGGCCAATCTACCAAATGTCAACATCTGACAAACCTGAAAAGGCCCATACTTTTCTCTAAGGTAGCTTATAACATCATCTCGATATTCTGGAGGAAAGTCCACATCAATATCGGGAAGTGATATATGATCTTTGGTGTTTCTACCCTCGTTGTAAAATCGCTCAAATAACAACCCATATCTAATTGGGTCGATCAGTGTGATTCCAGTCAAATAACACACAAGAGACCCACCACCTGAGCCACGGGCCGGGCCAATCAAGCATCCTTGGTTTCTAAAGTGGTTGACATAATCCTGAACGATTAGAAAATATCCACTCAACCCAGCCTTGCTAATGACCGCAAGCTCACGAAGAACACGGTCCTTGTATACATCATAAAGACAAGGGTTGATATTTGTCATAATCAATCGCTTCCACCCTTGTCGGCATAGGTGTTTCAGATATTCATCTTCTGACTCCCCATTAGGCGTTTGGAAAGCAGGTAATTGTGGCTTAGACAGTATATCCAGTTCGCCACACCTATCTACAATCTTATCAAGATTATCTACGCATATCTTTTCATAATTTTCCAGCAAGAAACTCTTGGGCTTGATATAATGATTACTGCTGCGGATAAACTTGAGAGATTCCAAGTCCTGCTTTTCATTAATTTTCTGGTCTAATTTTTTCATGGTTGTCTTTAGTTTTGTACAAACCAAGACTCTATGGTCAACGGCATCCTTTCTTTCGGGATAATAAGATGATGTATCTGGCAGGGTAAATAACCGTTGGGGGTCAAGCTTGTAGATGATATCACACATCAATTTGGTGACAGGAAATGAATCGTTGTCTATATTGTTAATCTCCAGAAAATAATTATCGCCAAAGTAGCCCGCCATTTTTTTTACATGATCCTTGGCGATCTGTTCATAGTTTTCATCCAGGCATTCAAAAAGACCCTCACTATCTAGCGATTCAAAAATGCATTGACTATCTGAGAAAACACCAGAAAATAAGGCACTGCCGATGTAACCGTCTATGCAGATAAAGTTGGCAGGAGTGATTAGATCCATCAGCTTTTCCAGAGCAATCTTCGCACCCTTGTCGTAGTGTTCTGGATCATTAGATATAGATATTACAGTTAAGAGTTCAACCCAAGCGTTATTATTTTTACATAGAAGCGTTACTCTTGAATCATTATCAAGTACTACTTCACACCCGATTATAGGTTTGATCCCTTCTTTTTTACAGGCTTGAATGAAATTAACACAGCCACTGATAGTGGCGACATCTGTCACACAGGCTTGATCATAGCCTAAAGCTTTGCAAGTACTAGCGATCTGTTTAGACCGCGATGTTGACATTAAAAGAGAATAATGAGAATGATTTCTTAGCATATTATTTACTATCCTAGTAACTGATTTTTCTTATATCTTCTGGCTTGAAACGAACCTCTTCGTCTAGTTGGAATATCCTATTTCTTGCTATTTGATTCAAATCTAAACATTCGTCATTATGTTCATCATAAGCTATAAAGGAATGAGCACAAAATTCATCCATCTTCCAACACAAGTCAGCAAGGTCATTAATATATCCACGCCGTGTTGCCGAAGATACAGCATTGCAAAAGAAAAAAGTACAACCCCTGTCAGTTGAAATACACACTTTGTTAAAAAAATTTACTTTTCTTCCAAAATGCTCAGTTGAGTTTTCTATACTATGAACATAATACATTATTTCTGACATTATATCTTCTGAAGAGGGATAATATTCTTTTGTATAATTATCATAACACTCCTCGTCACTATCTCCCCATGCATATTTTGAATTTTCCCACTCTTCTTTATAGAATTTCTGATCTTCTTGGTCTAAGTACGACCACTCAAGTCTAGGAGTCATACCCATAATTTCAGTAATTCCACCTATTTTATAACACACTTCATCCTCTAAATGGAAAAAATCTGTATCATTTACTATTGCCCCATTTCCATAATCATATTTTTGGTCATTAGTGTAAACGAAATCAAAATCTATTGCAATTTTTTCACTTCCTCTACCCATTAAAACGCGATACACTTTAGGTGCAACAGTATTTGGTACTGCTCCATCATATTTTACATCACTTTGTAGAACTTTATTCAAAGTGTCGGTGGGTAAAGACTCTATATAACTTACAAGTTCTGGCTTATTGTCGAACCACTCCCCATGTTTTCTTAAATTTTTGAACTTATTATGGAGTTCTGTTTCAATATCCCCTTTAAGCAATCCCACAATTTGTAACTCTTCTGGACTACCAGTTTGTAAATTTTTAAGTCTTTCTTTTGGATCTTGTCTTGTTTTACCTATCTTTATACTGCCTCCTCTCACGCCCTGAACGAAATATGTATACATTTATTCAATATCCTAAAGAAGGTTAAAAACTAACATCATAATAATAACTACTCTACCCTCCTAAAACAGATTTACTTCTACCATTGACTCAGCAACCAAATAAATCTGTTTGTTCAATCATCATGTATCTGCTTAAAA
>JAOZHK010000192.1 GCA_026014905.1 Candidatus Bathyarchaeota archaeon | reverse complement strand
CGAGTTTCTATTCAACTGTCCATATAACAGTAAAACACTGGTCGCAATTCCTCTATCCAGCATTCAAAATATCCATACTCCACAACAATCCTTAACAACTCTGAAACATCAAGGATCGTTGGATGCTCTTCAGAAATTGGCTCTCGAACTCATACAGCTACTCGCGACAAGTTCCCATATATCGCTGAAACATTTTGGTATCCACGGTTCATTGGCATTAGGCATCCACTCGGATTTTTCTGATATCGACCTCTCAGTATATGGTAGAATTCAATTCCACAAAGTCCATCAATCTATGGCGACTCTCGTTCAACAAGGACGCCTAAAATACCTGTTTGAGGATAAAACAGACGCACTTCGACGCAATAAGGGCATCTATAAAGGTAAAAAAATCGTTATCAACGCGATACGACTGAGAGAAGAATTGACAGAAACATATGGGCAATATCGATATCAAGCTATCCAGCCCCTTCATTTCAAGGCAACGATAGTCAATGATTCCGAATCCATTTTCAAACCCGCTTGTTACCAGATCACAAATTATGCAGCCTTAGATGCTGCTTCCCAACTCCCAACAAAGAAAATACCAGACACAATCATCTCGATGATAGGACGCTATCGTAACATCGTGGGTATCGGGTGCCAGATTGAAGCTGTTGGAAATCTAGAGAAACTCATCGAACAAACCAATGATACGCGCGCGCGCGTTGGTTATCGCGTGGTCGTTGGCTCAGCGTCCATCGGAGTAGAAGAATATCTATGGCCTCTCAACTAAGAGATCGTGATGCCATAATTTCGCGAGAAGGAATTATTTTTCGAGTCTATGGCTATTTTCATCCCTCAAACGGTTACGTCTGTGATGTCGAATACGCTCCTTCAGATCTATACCAAAGTCAACATCCAAAAGCGCTTCGTCAAGGCAAACAAAAATTATATTACAAATTTTTCGAAGATCAAGGTTTAAAATTCATTACGCAGAATTATCCCGAATACCAGATATATTATCGACCACTTCAGCGACATCTCGTTGGAGTCCAAGTCCCTGCGATTTCATCGTCAAGAGTTCCCGGACATAGTTTACAGATGCTCTACCATAAGACCCCGAGCGATGAATTACTTCGAACGTTACACAATATTCTTCATGAAATCACTACAATTTCAACGCTGAAACTCGACAACTTTGGGGTATTTGGCTCACTCCTCCATGGATTTTACCACCCCAATTTCTCTGACATCGATCTTACAATCATGGGGAAACGGAATTTTCAAGAACTTCAACAAACATTATCTGCAATCTATAACAAAAACGATGGAATTCTCATCAACGAGTTCTCTTCTCAGAAAACATGGAACAAAGATCAATGGAGATTCACCAATCTCTCACGAGCAGAGTATGCATGGCATCAACGTCGAAAACTCATCTACAGTCTATATTCAGGAGTAGCATCTCATCGACGAATAAAAGTTGAATTTGAACCTGTACTCAGTTATCCGGAAATTGTAAATGAATACAATGAAATACTTCAGATTGAAAATCTCGGTTGGATTGAGGCTGAAGGCTTCATCCTTGACGATGAATATGGAAGCTTCATTCCCTCGATATACGCGTTTGAGTTAACTACGTCGTCACGTTCTGACATCAAGGAAATTCACCGTATCATCTCATATGTGGAGGAATACCGAATGCAAGTGAACAACGGTGAGAAAATTAGAGTGAATGGACATGTCGAAAAAGTAACAGCTTTAAGGAATCAATTTTATCAAATAACATTAACATATACCCCACGCTATTATGAACAAGTGTTAAAGAAAATCTGAGGTCAAGAAATTGGAGTTCCCGCGAAGAATCTACACCGTGAAAGAAGTCATGAAAGCGCGAGAATGCGTTAACAAAGGCTACAAACATCGCCTAACAGTGACCGGCAGTCAGGATTTCAAAGAGAAAGTGAAGCGAATTAAAAGTCTTCTTAGGATTACTGAATATTTCGATTTTTTTCGCACCTATATTCGAACCATTCAGGAAATTGATGGAATAAGTCAATTACGGGAAACTGAAGCCACAATTTGGTTGAATGATGTTTTAGCCAGTAAACCCTGTGAAGGTGCCCGATTCGTTATCCAAAAAGCATACCAGATGCAAGACTATTTAGCAGGAAAACAGTATTATGAAAAAGGTGAAATGAAAGCTATTGAGCAAAGTCTTGAGTTTCTACGTCTGCTACAAGAAAAGCGAATCGCTGATGACTTGAAACAACAATGTAAACTAATCCTGGATCAATGGACTGAAGATCAAGTTCTTTAACGTGTTAACTAACGGTCTACTACGAGAAGATAATCAAGTTGAACAAATGAGCTCTTTTACCCGTGAGCACGTCACTCTTGAAATGCAGACACGAAGCTATTGCAGAGCCCTCGCCCACAATTTATATTAATCAAGAATCTTTGTGACCTGCTCCCAGATTAGGTTAGATACATCACTTTTCGCTTTATCCCCGTCAACTACCGCCCAATTAAACGCCTCGGCAAGGTGGAGGTATTCCTGCCGAACTCTTGTTAAAAATGTTTTATTACGTTCGTAAATATCTCGTGTAGTTTCTCTGTTAAAAGCTATATTTACGGAGACATCTACAACGATTATTAGGTCTGGAATAGGTAGACCCTTCTCGAGATTTAACATCCACTCAAGTTCTAATCCGTTCGCTAACCCATAAACCAGTCCCGAAGGCACATATCGATCGGCGAGTACTATATAACCTTCACTGATCCATGATCTTAATTCTTGAACTCGTTCCCACCGATTGGCAACGTATAAGCATTGTCTCACTTCAGGATTTAGATTCGTTTTACCTTCTAGATAATCTTTAATGAGCTCTCCAACTCTTGTTGAATAATCAGGAAAAGAGATGATTTTAACTTCTTTCCCGAGCTTCTTCAGCTTCCTCTGTAATAGCTTTGTTTGAGTAGCTTTCCCTGACTTGTCGATGCCTTCTAATACAATAAGCGACAGTGTGCTCCCTCAACAGTATTTCTTTTCTTTGCTAGAATTCAATATTTAAATGCGACTGAATTATCCCCCAAGTAGCTAGCTAAAGGCACGATACCCATGAGTAGAACATAGTTATACCTGGGTAAATTTCTTAGTAGCAAATTCGATCGCCAACTTGATAGCTTCAATCAAGCTATCAGGACTTGCTTTGCCTTGTCCTGCAATGTCAAACGCTGTTCCATGATCGACTGAGGTTCGAATGACTGGTAAACCGAGAGTGACATTGACCCCTTTCTCAAAACCTACAAGTTTCAATGGGATGTGACCTTGGTCATGATACATAGCAACAACAACATCATAGTGTCCTTGCAGAGCTTTCAGAAATACCGTATCAGGAGGTAAAGGGCCTTCGACTTTAATGCCTTTTTCTTGGGCATATTGAACAGCAGGGCGAATGTGATCTACTTCCTCTGTACCAAATAACCCACTTTCACCTGCATGAGGATTTAATCCAGCGACCGCAATACGAGGTTGTTGAAACCCTAGAGCATGTAACGCACTATGAGCGAGGAGAATGGTATCTAAAATTTTCGTTTTAGTAATTAATTCACAAGCATCTCGAAGTGCAACATGTGTAGTCACATGAATCACTTTTAACGCACCTGCAGCAAGCATCATCGCGTATTTCAAAGTATGTGTCTTAGCTGCAAGAATCTCTGTATGACCTTGGTAATGATAACCTGCCAGATTGATAGCTTCTTTATTAAGAGGCGCTGTTACAATAGCATGGATTTCCTGACGGAGTGCAATCCTAATGGCTTCTAAAAGGAATTCAACAGCTGCTTTCCCTGCTTTTCGACTTACTTGTCCTTGCTTAACCCCAGAAAGATCGATACCTCTGACCTTGAAGACATCGATAGTGCCATAATCGAAGAGACAGCGATCAATACTATCCACCGCATTTATTTCCAACGATTCTGTCCTTGATTCAGCGATAATAGTATGAGCATCACCGATCACAAGGGGACGGCACGTCTCATATATTTGTGGAAGTGCAAGCGTTTTAACTATAATCTCCGGGCCGATACCTGCTGCATCACCCATCGTGATCCCAATAATTGGTTTAAACATTTTTTCACAGATTCCTTAAAAATAGTATTGACTGAACAAGGGCATCACTATCACCAAACGCTCCAGCTTTCGTTATGACAGGCAATTTATCAAATTTGCCTCCCACTATCTGCATAAGCGGAATTCCAGGCAGTATTTCAGTATCCACCCTCACTTCAACTACATCCATTGATTTAAAAACATTGAAGGCGGTTTCCCCTCCAGTCAGAATAAGTCCCTTAATCTCTATGGATGCCATAATCTTTAATGTGACCTGCCCAAGTATTTCACCGATTCGTGCACGAATCACTTGGTCTTCGAGCTTGTTCAAACGACCCAGCTCGAAAAATTCCATAGCTTTTTTCTGGGACTCTGCCCACCGGATGATTACATCTTTTTTCTTCGTGTAACACTTTAAGGCTTCTTGGCTAATTCGTCGCGTTTCTTCAACCATTACGTGCTCGTTCTTCGTAAGTATTTGCTCTACCTTAATATCAATCACATGAGCCTTCAGTTGCTTCTGCGCGCGTGCAATCTGTTGAGCAGTCACAGATCGAACACTACCAGCAATTATGAGAATATTCCCTGTTCTTTCAGAAACATCCTGAATTACATCTGAAAGTTCCTCCGCAAGTCCTCCAGAACCACATATGATTACTTGAGACTCGAAGTCAACCATAACGGAGGCTATCGTAGTTAAATCGTGTTGAGAAACAGCATCGATCACGAGTATTCGGTCGCCATCTGCAATGTGTAACTTAATAGCTTGCATCAACGGTAATTTACCTTCCATGACATCCGCTATCTCAATCGAGGACACTTGATACCGGCTTTGTTGGCGCAGTAATGTTGGAATATGAGACTCTTTAATGGGAAATTCAGTGTCCTCTGCGATTTCAGTGTTCTGAATGAGTTCCTGATGGACTAAATGATATCCTCCTATAGTGATCCTGCCTGCTTTCGGATAAGCTGGACACACAACGACTGTACCAACATCTTGAGTGTCCAATATGGCATCAAGTTCAACACCAATATTCCCTCTTAATGTAGAATCTATTTTTTTATAGATTAGATTGCATCCTGCTTTCTGAAATTCAATGATTGTTGATACAACTTTCTCATAAGCAACCTCCGGAGAATCGCTACGACTTTCAGTATCGACAACTACAACACTTGATCGAACGAACGCGTCACGAATTCTGTGATGCTCCTGTACAATCGTAGTTTTCAGGTCTTTTTTAGCAAACTGGACTCCAGTGTCAGCTGATCCTGTATAATCGTCAGCAATTATTCCGATCCTCATCGTCAATCCCCGTTCATCGATATATTAGTTCTTCAGCAATCTTTTTATCTTATCTTCCGGCAACAATCAGAAACCATGCATGAGAATGATC
>JAOZHK010000055.1 GCA_026014905.1 Candidatus Bathyarchaeota archaeon | reverse complement strand
ACGTCCGGGACCCGTGCTGGTTGATATCCCTAAAGATATTCAGATTATCTCAGGCAATATGAAGTTCGTGAAACAAGTGAATCTGCCTGGGTACAAACCGCGGGATGACCCCCATCCAATTCAAGTTAAACGTGCTGCCGAAATGTTATTACAAGCTAGAACTCCCATGATCTTGGCCGGTGGTGGAGTGATAATATCCGAAGCTGCGCAAGAATTACAGCAACTCGCAGAATTGTTACTGATGCCAGTTGCCACAACTTTTATGGGTAAGGGCAGTTTTCCTGAAACCCATCCCCTTTCTTTAGGAGTGGTTGGGATGCATGGGACAGCGGATGCAAATAGATTTATTCTTGATGCGGACGTGCTGTTAACAGTGGGAGCTCGTTTTTCCGATCGAACCACAGGACGTATTGATGGATTCTGTCCTGATGCGAAGATTATTCACATTGACATCGATTCCGCTGAGATTGGCAAGAACATAGCAATTGATCTTCCAATAGTCGCAGACGCTGGAAAAGCACTACGAGCAATAAACAAGATCCTTGCCAGTAAAATCGTAAACAACACGGATACTCCGTGGCATAAACGCACTCAGCAAGTTCGGGATTATGTTGCCGATGATACAAAAACAGAACCCAAATCCCTCACCCCTCCAAAACTGATTAAACAGCTCAGAGCACTCTTACCCATCCAATCGATTATCACAACTGAAGTAGGTCAAAATCAGATGTGGGCTGCATTACATTTCCAAGCTTTGGCACCAAGAACATTCATCAGTTCCGGTGGTCTTGGCACCATGGGCTTCGGGTTTCCTGCAGCGATTGGGGCTAAAACCGCTCGGCCTGATGTCCCAGTGGTAGATATCGCGGGCGATGGAAGCTTTATTATGACTGAGCAGGAGCTGGCAACATCCGTACTTGAAGACATTCCTGTGATAGTTGTCATACTCAATAATTCGGTTCTCGGAATGGTGGCTCAATGGCAGCGAATGTTTTATGGAAGTCGTTATTCCGGGACTCTCCTAAAAAATAATCCCGACTTTGTAAAACTGGCCGAAGCATTTAGTGCCGAGGGAGTCCGCGTAACTTCTCTACCCGATTTCTCAAAAGCTATGAGAACCGCATTGAAATCAAACATAGCAACTGTGATTGATGTTCCGATTTCATTGGAAGAAGATGTTTTTCCAATGATTCCTTCAGGTAAAACGTTAAAAGATATGATAGTAGGGTGATTGGTGTGGAAAATACGGGTCTAGCAAATTATCTCATTGCCACGATTGTCCTCCATAAGCCTGGTGTCTTGTATGAAGTGTCTAATATGTTTCGACGCCGCGGCTTCAATATTAACAGTATTACTGTTGGCAAGACTGAGCGACAGGGTCTTGCGCGAATGACCATTGCAGTGACTGGGACGGAGCATACCGTTGAACAAATCATTAAACAACTCAATAAATTGATTAATGTGATAAAAGTCTCAATTCTTGAACCTCATAACACGGTTTCCCGGGAACTCGCATTAATCAAAGTTCACACGGCGGACTCTAAAGCTCGATCAGATATCGTCCAATACGCCAATATCTTTCGAGGACGAGTGATTGATGTTGCAGCAGATTCGATGACTGTTGAGATCACTGGAGATTCTGAAAAGATCGATGCCTTTGTCAATTTATGTCGAACGTATGGGGTGAAAGAAGTGGCACGGACAGGTGTCACTGCCTTGGGTCGAGGCGGAAAAGTGATAAGAGAGTAGATATAGGTAAGTGGTGAGTTGAAGACAATGATTAAAATGTATTATGATCAAGATGTCGATTACAGAAGTGTACAAGATAAAACAATCGCCATCATTGGATATGGCAGTCAAGGACGGGCTCAAGCGAACAACATGCGTGATTCGGGATTACGTGTCGTCCTAGGGCTTCGACCACAAGGTCGGTCATGGCAATTAGCTAAAAAAGAGGGGTTCACCCCGCTCTCGATTGCTGAAGCGGCCCAACAAGGCGATATTCTTCATATTCTCATCCCTGATACAGTTCAACCCCTGGTGTACGAGAAATATCTGGCTCCTCACCTGTCTGAATGCAAGACAATCAGCTTTGCCCATGGATTTAATATTCACTTTCAAACCATTACACCGCCTCCCAATGTCGATATCGTTATGGTCGCACCAAAAGCTCCAGGCCTCTCCCTACGTGAAATGTATGTGAAGCAATTTGGCGTCCCCGCACTAATCGCGGTACAACAGGATTATTCTGGACGCGCCAAACAAACAGTTTTAGCCATGGCAAAAGCGTTAGGCTGTACAAAAGCAGGTGTTATCGAGACGACGTTTCGAGATGAAACGGAGAGTGACCTCATTGGTGAACAAGTTGTTTTAGTTGGCGGAATCATGGAGCTCATTCGACATGGCTTTGAAGTCTTGGTTGAACTCGGGTATCCTCCTGAACTCGCGTATTTTGAAGCGTGTAACGAATCCAAGTTGATCATTGATCAAATCTACCGGAGTGGAGTGCTAGGAATGTTGAAGGCCGTGTCAGATACTGCAAAATACGGGGGGTTGAGTGTTGGTCCTAAAATTATTGACTCGCATGTTCGAGCAAACATGATTGCAGCTGCTAAGCTGGTTCGAGATGGATCTTTTGCGAAAGAATGGCTGACTGAGGATGCTCAGGGACGACCCAACATGACCAAACAGCTTGAAGCATGGGCGAATCATCCTCTTGAAGTGATCGGAAATCAAATTCGTAAGATGTCTGGACTTAAAGAATAACTAGCGTGCACATACGTGGTGCGAAGAGTCAATTGCAATGAAATATCAAGTCGCGTTAATGCCAGGTGATGGGATTGGGCCTGAAATCACAGAAGCTACACTTCAAGTGTTATCTGCTATCCAACAACTCTACCCCATCCACTTAATCATTGAACGAGTCGCTGGAGGGGATCTTTGTGCTCATCAATCCGGTGCCCCCCTCCCTCCCGAAACGATCTCCAGTATCCAACAGTCTCAGACCTGTCTCAAAGGACCTGTCGGAGAAACTGCTGCTGATGTCATAGTTAAACTGAGAATTCTCTTCGACCTCTATGCCGGTATCCGACCGATTAAATCCTATCCTTACACACCAGCTTTACATGATGATGTGGATATCTTATTTGTCAGAGAAAACACAGAAGGCTTGTATAAAGGATTAGAATTCGCGCTTGACCCCGACACCATGGTATGTATGCGCGTTATAACCCGTCGAGCAAGTCGACGGATAGCTGAATACGCTTTTCGAGTAGCTCACAATCGAGAAAAGGCTAAGAAAGTCACAGTGATCCACAAATCGAATGTGATGCGAAAAACGGATGGTCTTTTCGCTCAAACCTGCCGCGACGTAGGAGCTAATTATCCACAAATCCAACTTGAGGAAATGTACGTCGATGCAGCAGCAATGCAATTGATAAAATCTCCCCACACCTTCGATGTAATCGTTACCACCAATATGTTTGGCGACATTCTTTCTGATGAAGCAAGTGTCTTAATCGGAGGTCTCGGAATGGCACCCGGAGCAAATATAGGAGATAACTTTGCTTTATTTGAACCAATTCACGGCACCGCCCCATTAATTGCAGGAAAAGGGGTAGCAAATCCCATATCGATGATACTGGCCTCCAGTCTGATGTTAAACTGGCTTGGACATACCTATTCCGACTCCGATTGTCTTCACGCATCTCAAAGAATAGAAACGGCAGTAAAAGCAACCCTCCAACAGGGCATTCTAACCCAAGATCTCGGCGGTAATATTCGAACGCAAGATTTTGGTGCTGCAGTCGCAACCCAAATACTCGCTGAAGGTAATTCATGACGTATCTAAGCGCCCCCAAAAGTTAACTAACTAAACTAGGCCAGTGTCTTCACATCTCTGTCTTAGACAGAATAAGCCTTACCAAGTAACGATAAGGGTTAATAACTCTCACAATGATTATAGGAGAGAGGTTATCCAGCATGTTTCTTCAGATTCCTTATGGCAATCTCCACAAAGCGTTTCACCTCGAGGATGAGCGGCTCTTAAATCTCGTCACGCCACGAGAAGTTGAACCAGCGCCCGATCCTAATCAAGAAATTGAACGCGCCCTCGCTAGACCCCTTGATGGGAGCCGTATTGACGAAATTGCATCTAAACGGAAACGCGTCGCTATCGCGGTTGACGATATTACACGAACGACCCCTACTAATCTTCTTTTACCCCCATTATTCCAACAGCTTCAGAATGCCGGGATCAAAAAAGATGCAATTGATATCTTTGTAGCGCTTGGAACACATCGTCCCATGACCGACACAGAAATGAAAAATAAGTATGGAGCAGAAATTGTGGAGGAATATAACTTTGTGAACCATGCGTTTCATGACCCCGCTCAATTAACCTATGTCGACGACATGGCCGGTGATGTTCCGGTCTGGATTAATAAAGGCTTCATGGATGCTGATATCCGAATCGTGACAGGTAACGTTATTCCACACTTCAATGCCGGATGGGCAGCAGGAGCAAAAATTTTGTTACCTGGCCTAGCAGGAGAAGAAACCGTTGGTCGAATGCACGTGCATTCGGGTTTAACAACCCCAAACGGTCTTGGCCTCGAGGATAATCCCACTCGTCAGTTGATCGATGAATTTGGGGCAAAAGTTTCGATCCATCTTCTATTAAATACAGTCATTACGCGTCACTGTGACATCATTAAAGCGTATGCGGGGCATTTCATACACGCGCATCGGCAGGGCATAGAACACGCAAAAAGAGTATATAGTGTGCCAATCACAGGCCATGCAGATATCACAATCTCGAGCAGCTATCCCGCTGATATTGAGTACTGGCAAGGGCTCAAAGGCTTATTCTCCGCGGCATTAGCCACTAAACAAGGAGGAGGAATTCTCGAGACCACGCCCTGTCCAGAAGGACTCTCTGTTATGCACCCTCAATGGATCGAGTATCTTCAATATGATACCGAGACCCTCAAAGATTTACTCAACCAAGGCAAAGTTGAAGATTCTGTCGCCTTCGGGCTAGCGCTCAATGTAGCGCATATTCGAGAACATCACCCTGTCTTTTTAATCTCGGATGGTATCTCAGATAAAAATGCGGAAAAAATGCGGTTTCACAAGTATGATGCGGTTGATGAAGCATTAGCAGTATTAACTCGCAAATATGGCGCAAAATCAAGTGTCAATGTCTTAACCCATGGTGGAGAAACTTACCCCGTGCTTGCTTAATCAGTTCCTTCGTCAATGTGATTGGTACGCTAGTGAGAGCGATCAATCGGGGATGAGGGAGTCACTGCTGTGGTGCCTGTGAAGAAGACCATATTTTTCGAATCTGAAGGTAAAGATAAACATCTTCAAACAATTGCGAATGCTGTTCAAGACGACGCATAATCTTTGCCACTTCAAGGTTATCAACTTGTCGTCCTGTCAGATACTTTTCCAGAATTGCCCGCTCGGGATTCGAAAATATGAACGTGCGCATGTGGTTTCACCTCAATGACATCTGATAAACATTTCCAAAATCTTTTTGGTTCCTAACGCAGGTGTGTGGTAACGGTCCAAGCGCGCATAAAAGTATAATAGTGCACACTGCCTCTGATGATAGACCACATCGAGGTTCGAGATTTACTTTATGCAAGATAATAATTTCAACGTTAAATACGCTTTCACAGTTCTTTTCATTGCGCTGTTTGTCTCCATGCTTGGATTAGGCGTTGTCAGTCCGCTTCTCTCAATTTATGCGGATAACTTAGGCGCCACTGGCATCTGGCTCGGTGCGATTTTTTCTGGGTTTAATATCGCACGTGCGATAATTATGCCTATTGTGGGACGACTCTCCGACCGATGGGGGCGTCGAAAGTCATTTCTCATAGTGGGAATGATTTTTTTTGGGTTTTCTTCAATTGGATATGTGCTCGCCTCAACAGCCCTACACCTCTTTTTCGGTCGTTTTCTTCAAGGCTTAGGTGCTGGTATGGTTCTCCCGATCTCAACAGCGTACATTGGGGATATTACTCCTCGTGGAAAAGAAGGACTTTATACAAGCGTCATTAGTATTGCGCGTACTTTGGGGTGGGGATGTGGTCCATTACTGAGTGGCTTCATCTCGGAGGGATATGGAATCCAAATTCCGTTTTACATCATGGGAGGGTTAGCATTAGTCTCTTGTCTCCTGTTATTTACCGCATTACCTGAGTATCCACATATTCGTAACGCGTCCGCAACATCATCATACCGAGAAATCCTCCGCAACAAAACTATCCGAAGTTTAGTACTCTATCGAGCGATTAACGCCATCGGGACAGGCAACCTCTTTTCATTCTTCCCCCTTCTCGCGGACTCCTTAGGGGCTTCTCCCACAGAAATTGGTGTCTTGCTTTCTTCTCGAATCCTAATTATGACGCTGCTACAGGGCCCTTTTGGAGTCTTGGTTGATCGCTTTGATAAAATCAAATTAATATTGCTTAGCGGTGGTGCCAGCGCGGTATTAATGCTCCTGATTCCGTTTGCCCACACGTTTATGGAACTACTGGTTCTAGGCTTACTGATTGGGGTAACCTGGGCGGTGATCATGCCCGCGGTCACAGCTCTCGCTGCAGCACATGGGCGAGAGAGTGGCATGGCCTCTGTCTTAAGTACCGTAAACATGGGCTTCAGCATCGGAATGATCATTGGGCCGATCACCTCAGGGTTTATCCAAGACGCCTTCGATCTTCCCTCGGTTTTTTATTTCGGCGGATCGACTGCGGTTGGTGGAGTTTTGATCTTTTATCTCCTTGTTCGAAATCGCTAATTCAAACTAGCTGTGTTACGAGCGCCATTACTTCAACGAGCTCTTTTCTATAATATTCTACCATGGGATCTTATTATTCTCAAATAATGAATCTATCCGATACGCTAGGATCAACTACACTCGGTATCCAACCACCATATCGCTAAGTGATGATTTTAATACGCAGGAGAGACTGTATGATGAGCTACTTCGGGGAGGATGAAGAATTTCTTCATGGACACAAATGGGATTGGAAGGGATTTGCTTCGACCAAGGACTTTCCGGTCTCAAATAACCTCCTCGATTGGGTAATTGGACAAGAACGTGCATTAAGTGAGTGCTATCTCGGTCTCGAAGAATGGGTCCATAAGTTAACCTATCTCAAGAAAGAAAAGTGGTATGAAGGGTGGAATCACCGTGATCAAGATCAACCTAAGACTACGAAGATGGCGCCACCAGGCCCCTATCTTCTTTTACTCGGTGATCCGGGCACAGGTAAATCGTTAATAGGACGGGCGCTTTCAGTCCATCTAACCGACCTGTATACGAAGCATGATATTCGTCTCCAAGATGTGGTTTGTGAACAGAATTCGGTGATTCCCAGTGAACCCACAATCAATTGTGTTCCTGCAGGGGATGGAAAAAAGCTCATCCGGACAGAGAAACTGAAAAAAGAAAAGAATCAATTTCTTCAGCGTATTGGCTTGAAATTTGTCACGTATCTTCTACTTTGTGTTCTCACCGTCTTCCTGTTTGCAGGTTTTTATTATCTGTGGCAAGAAAAACTGCGCTGGGATGCTAATGTCTTGGTCTTTGGTGAGCCAATTCAGGCAACATATCAGGGCGATTTTTCACGATTTATCATGGATGCATTCACCTCCATTGGTTTGACCACGTTTCTCCCGGCAGGTATGATGTTGATGACCTTAGTGCTCATTACCTTTCTAGGGCGCTTCGGTCTCTACGGAGGAAATAAAGGGATTGGTGGAGCAAAAACCTCGAATGTTCCGAAGCTTATCGTTGATAACAGCAAGCAAATTGCGCCATATATCGATGCCACAGGTCACGGTTCGGCTCAATTATTTGGCAGTATCGCTTGGGATCCTCTTCAGACCGGAGGTCTGGGCACGCCTGAACACCAGCGTGTTAGTGCGGGCGATGTTCACCGCGCGCATTTCGGCATATTATACGTGGATGAGATCAAGAATTTGAATCCAACCGAGGCTGTGACGCTGCTCACAGTCCTGGAGGATGGCCAATTACCCATCACTCTACGAAGTCGTTGGAGTGATGCCGGTGGTACTGCAGCAATGGCCGTCGCGACTGAACCTGTCCCTTGTATGAGTTTTTTAGTTGGAGCAGGAAATTTCGATAGTATCACTCAAATCCATCCTGCACTGATGGATCGGATCTATGGGTATGGGAAAGTTGTTCGAATGAATAATGACATGCCCAATACTGTTGAGAATCGGCGGAAGTATGTTCAATTTATCGCACAAGAAGCCTCCCGGTTTCGGTTAATCCCTTTTAGCCGTACTGCGTGCGAGGAAATTATCGATGAAGGGCGTCGTCGAAGCGATAAAACAGGAACTCTCACCACAAAGTTCCGGCCTATGATTTCGATAGTAAAGACAGCGGCTACCTTAGCCATGAATGAAGGGTACGAACTGGTTCAGCGACAACATGTCGATGATGCGATTAAAAACCATTGTAAAACAATCCAGAAACAGCTGCTAGAACACCAAATCAGCGAACGGGGCAATCTCCTTGAAATCACGCCTGCAGGGCAAAAACGAGGACAGATCTATGGATTAGCCGTCGTGAGTGATCCCTTTAGTAAAGAAATGACCGGGAACGTTCTAACTGTTAAGGGCTTTATGGATAAACGTGATGTCCGACCGGATAACTCACTGCAAGGATACTACAAGGTAACTGGAATCGCTAAACGAGGTAAAGAAGAATTCATTGCAGACAGTGTCGCGAAAGTGCGAAGCGTGATTCTGCAAAAATATGGCGTTGATATTGCACAAGACTTTTTCACCCACATTGACTTTGCTCAAGCCTATGGAGTAGATGGACCCAGTGCAGGGGTCACGATGGCAATTCTCCTGTGCTCTCTCATGGAAGGCAAACCTATTCGACAAGACGTTGCAGTCACGGGAGAGATAAATGTCAGTGTCGATGACGTCATCCAGATAACAGCTGTTGGCGGCCTTCACGAAAAAATCAAAGCTGCAGAAATGTGGGGATTCAAGAAAGTCATTGTTCCCGCCAAAAACTATAAACACTCAATTGATCCTTCCGACTATGACCTCGAGATCATTGCAGGAGTGACCCTGGAAGACTACCTCAAGGAAACGTTGATACTGTAACTGCAAGCTAGATTACACACGGGACTCTGGTGCAATGTCTGGACGAATCGGATAGTATCGTTGACGATGTCCTAAAATGTCTCTTTTTGTCCTGTTTTTCGCATTTTATTACCTTTTGGTAATATTCTGTAACCTGGTGCATAGTACTATCATTCCTCACTAAGTATGTTCTCTCTATCCGACGCGCGCGCCTGTGAGGTAACCATGCTGGACGAGTCAGCTTTCACTCCAGGGTCTCAACGAGTGCATATAAGCTAGCCTTTAATACTCGATACATATTATTAGAGCGGATGATGAGTTCTACATGAGTAACAGATTTTCTGTAATGCTGTGTTTTGCACTCATAATGTTGAGCTCGTTAAGTGTTACTCCACAAATTGAGATTATCGAAGCTGCGGGAGCTCTCCAAATTGGTGACTGGATCCAATATGAAGTCTCAATCACTCCGATTCTCACAGGAGAAATCACTCCAACCTTGATAAAACTTGACTTCATAAACATTGAAGCATCCATCGCAACAGTACAAACACGGATTCAGTTATCCGATGGAAATAAAATAACTGATGTTGGGCCAATTAACATCGAAACGGGGTCAAATACCGGATTTATAATACCTGCAAACACGAGTGTTACCGATCACGTCTTTATTCACGGTTTCGGGAATCTTTCAATAGCTACTGAAACAACATCAATCTACACCGGAGTAGACCGATTAATCGTGTCAGCCCACTACACGAATGCGACGCACTCGCTTCACATTATCTGGGATAAACAGACTGGAATGATGCTTGAACAAGATATCACCTTGTATGACTCAACCACATTTATGAAAATCCTTGATACCACTATCTGGCAGACACAATTCAGCACTGCTTTACTCTATCAAATTGCGATCGTCATAGCGATAGCCTCTGTGGGACTTCTTCTCGTACGTTACTTCCGAAAGCGAAAGTAACTTCCACAGCGGACGAGCTCTGCGTCCGTGTCATGGTGATGAAAAAAAAAGAAAAGGAGAAGACATCTATCACCAATCAGATTTTCTTTCTAACCAAGCCTGAGTATCAAGATGAATCTCGTCCCAAGTTCTAACGTATTCTTTAACTTGTTCGACGAGCGTCACAGTCTTGTCGTAGCCCTGCTCTTCAATGAAGGTCTGGATCTGCTTCTGGGTCTTTCGCTTTGGTTGCCAATCATCAGCATTCGCAACTCTGAATACAAAGCGAGTATAGTTTGCAGCAGCTAATCTCAGATTTTCGGGTTCAACTTTGTCCACTGTATCATACATTGTGTGTCCATAACCTCTCCCAGTCCGAGTTCTTCTGCCTTCAGGGTCTCCACCACTCCCACAGGGGACGCCTTTTAGAAAGAAGGGCCAGTGATCACTATAGGGGCTGACTCTCTGATCCACGGGCATGTCAGCATTCATCTCCGCTGACCACTTCTCGAGATAGGGCTCAAGCTCCGGGAAATCATGAAAGGTGATGCCTTTCTTACCTTTTCTTCCACCCGAGTCGAGATTAAGCATGAATCTGATGTCTTTCATTTCTTCTGGGTGCATTGCAACGTAGTTGTAGGAGCCAAATAGCCCTGTTTCCTCAGCTCCAAAACATATGAGTCTTACCCGCCGTTTCAATTGTTTTCGTACTTTCCAAAGGTTTCGCGCAATCTCCATAACTGTCACGGCTCCCGATGCGGGGTCAACCGCTCCCTGACTAATGTCATGACCATCGTAGTGGCTTCCAGCGATGACAAACTCTTCGTCATCTGTAGTGCCAGGAATGTCGCAGATGACGTTGTAACTCTCAATCTCAAGATTTCTGCCAGTAGTCTTGAGCTTAATTCTGACGTCGTCTCTTCGCTTCAGCAATCTTACGAGAAAGCTTCCAGCCTCGTAACTAATACCCACCGCAGGTATAATGGGGCTGATACCACCCGTTGGTGGACCATATGCAGGATAGTGATTCATGAAGATCCAGCCTTTCGCTCCTGCGAGTACGCTTCTCACATACTTTTCCGTTCGGTGGAGGAGCCTCTGCATGCCTAGCGGTTTTCGACTCGTGACTAAGACAATATTACCCTCAATTTCATCTTTCCTCTTCTCATAATCATCGATGGCTCCATCGCCCAGATAGACGAGGTTAGCCTCGATCTCAGCACCAATACTGTGGGGAAGAGAGATCACTTCAAGAGCCCTCTTCAAGGGACTCGTAACTCGAAGAGTTGCCTTGCCACGTTTCCAGCCCGGGATCGTATAGGACTCGTAGTGTGCATTCTTGATCCCATACTTTTTCAATCTCTTCACCATCCACTTGACTGACTGAAGGTCGCCTTTGGTCCCTGGAAACCTACTACCGTAGATATCACAGAGCACCATGAGGTTATCCATGGACTCCGATGATGTGTATATCTCTGACATGATTTGTTTATCGACTTTCAGGTTAGGATTAACACCCAAATTTACTTCACCTGCACTATACATTCCTACCAGAGATTTTAAGCTTTCAATTCGTATAGCGAGTCGAGTCGGCCTAAATGCTCTTCTCCGGCACGCGCGCCCGCGTAAGATACTTTGTTATTTGAGGTACTCCTCAGCGTTTCCCCCGAGGAGTCCAAGGATTTCCTCTCCGGTGAATGTTGGCCACCCCGCATTACTACATATGTCGTTCAGTTTATGTCTGACCCATTCTATACCGTGTTTCATGGAGGGACAGAAGGGGTAGTCTGACCCATACATGACCCTATTTAAGACACCATACTGTTTCGCTAACACTAAATCCCAGGCCATAATGAAGGGTCGACCAAACATTCCCGAAAAATCAGCATAAATGTTGGACTGCATCCGCATCGTGGCAAGCAGCTCCTCTGTCCAGGGATAACCCATGTGACTCGCCGCTAATTTTAAGTCTGGAAAATCCCAGCCGATCTGTTTCAACATATAGGGTCGCGAGTATTCTAATGATGTGAAGCTCGATGCCGATGCCCCAAGATGAAGCATGACTGCAATGTGATACTCTTGAGCCTTCTGATAGAAGGGATACACGGCTCTATGATTTGGCGCATAGTGGGCATACGTTGGATACAGTTTCATTCCCTTAAACCCGTACTCTTCAACCGCCTTCTCCAAATCCTTCAGTCCACTCCCGTTGAACCGTCCCCTATAATTGAGGGGTTGAACACCTGCAAAGCCGATGAGCTGATCGGGATGTCGCTCAACAAAGTCAAACACATACTCGTCAGGAACCTTCGTCTTAGACACTCGCGTGACATCAAAACCCAGAATCACCGCTTTATCTATCCTCGCGTCATCTAACTCCATCAGATATTGATCCAGGTCGATATTCCAAATCTCTTTCGCCTGGGCGGGATCCTGACCCAGCATTCCACCTTGCTTGGTGGTGTCCATCACAAACTCTTCACTGAAATGCTGTCCATATCGACCTATATGGGTGTGAACATCCAAAATCATACTCTACTCAACGCCTCTCGTGTGGATCGAGCGCTCGCGTAAGAAATAGCGCTGCTGAGATTTAAAGGCTTTAAAATGTAATTGAAACTGGTTAAGATCTACGTTTCATTCACTGTTACTACCTACGTGCGTGCATACACATTAAGTGGCTATAACGATTGGGTCGCCTACATATAGATCGGTATATGCGGTTGGAAATGCCTGTTTGAGCGTCTGCAAGCTGATTGGCGAACTGTCGTGAGGTGAGAGGGCGACGATTTTGGGATCATAAGATTGTAACAGAGCAATATTGTCTTGCAGTTCTTGGTGATTGATAGGACACCAGGGTAGTTTTCCTGTTCCCAAGTATTTATGGAGCGCCATGCCCTTCAGCTCAAATGGTCCGCCTTCAACAGCATAATGAAGCCCGCCAATTACCCCGTAGAGCGGTTCATCGAACAAGGCTTCGGTGCGCTTGAGAATTTTAGGTAATGTTTGGTGGCCACACCCGATAATGAGAACAACGCCTTTATCTTTGACATTGATCGCAACGGCTTGTTCATGCGTTCGCCCAATGGTTGCGATTTTAATGTATTCGCCAAACAATTGGTTGGAGATCGTTCCGATCGTTGCCACACCCGATCCGATTTTGGTGGGGGTGTTGGCATGAATTGGAGTAAGTCCGGGGTAGGTCATAGGAACGGGAGTGTAGACCGCTGTCCCAGTCAACTTGAGTTGCTGTGCCGTTACTGAAAATGTGTTGTGGCGACACCATTTTGATCCCCCGATGTGATCGCCGTGATTGTGGGAGATGATGATGGTATCGATGTCATTCAACATTATGCCGAGTTGCGTCATGTTATGGAGGAGTGGGGACGGATGTTGTTGGCGCATGTTTAACCCAAGATCAAAGAGGATCGAACGAGTATCGGTTTGAAGGAGATACGCGACGCCGAGTTCAGTCTGAAGATTCGGTTGACGTGTCTTCCAGTCGACGAGTGGCAGAATTTCGAGCTTGCTCGTGACGCCCCAGTCGGTGATCTTCTTGACAGTGGTGTGTTGCCATTCCTCTTCAATCTCGAGTTGTCCCCGTCGATAGAGGGCAAGATCTTGTGCAAGAGTGGGATTGTCCCATATGGGGAGCAGCTTCACCTGAGCTCCTGCTTGTTCAAATCGCGATAAATATGCATCCATCTCTCGCATACCCCCTCGAGTCATGCGGAAAATCACGAAGCCTGTAATGCCGCGATGGGGCTCAGCAAGGGTTTGGGGCGGTACGAGGATTTCGACGTTTTGACTGTCCGGCTTGATGGTGACCACGGTTTCTAAGAAATGTTCAAGATGGTCAGGACCCCAGATGTCCAAGAATGCGATATAGGTGATCCAACGTCGATCGTCATGTGGCAATGAAGGTTGTGTCATTGTTTGCTCCCGGTGCTTAATGAATTCTTTGAATTCTCAAAAAGAGATAACGCGTTCTAGAATTTAAGAGTTCAATGAATCAAGGACAGGAGAATACATCGGATGAATGTCTGAGTCTTTTTCGCGCGCGTGTCTCGACCAAATCAATAAAAGGCAATATCAAACCTATGTTTCAGAGGGTTAATAATGTCGAGGAGATATTCGAGATTAGGGAATATCGAGGGAACAATCATCAGAAGTGAAGGCGCGGATCTGTTAGGAACGATATACATCGGTCTTGGAGAGGGGAAAAGACCAACTGCACTTCTGCTCCATGGTCTCCCCGGGTTTGAGAAAAACGTTGACATCGCGTATGGTTTACGGGAGATCGGATGGAATGTGTTACTCCCTCGCTACAGAGGCTGTTGGGGTAGTGAAGGTAAGTATCGATTCACCGGAGTTCCGACCGATGTGAAGAACTCGATAACACACATGGTAACAAAGCCTTATGTTGATAAAGAGAAGATCTTCCTCATTGGACATAGCTTGGGCGCTTGGGCGACGATTATCGCCACAGCGCAAGATCAGCGTGTTAAAGGTGGTATTGCTATTGCTGGTGGAATCAGCCAGAAACCCACTGAGGCTGAAGCCAGAGGGAACACGCACGTTAAGAATCTCATAGAACAGAAATTTATAAAGAATATTACTTTTGAGGAAGCGGTTGAAGACCTGATTAAAAGGGGAAGTAAACTTGCTTCTCAGGACTGGATAGGGAAGATTTCGCCTCGACCTCTCCTAATGATCGGTGGAGAACATGATGAAGCAGCCACTCCTGAGAGAGTTAAAGCGTTGTATACGTACGCAAAGAAGCCAAAGAAACTGGTCATGATAAAGGATGCCGACCACGTGTTCACCAAACAAAGGCGCAAGCTTGTTAAGGCAGTTACAGACTGGCTCAAAGAGCAAGTGTAACGCCTCTCCTCTCCGTTGTATTCAGAGTTTTCTTTCGCACGTGTTTGTTAATGATTTAATCTCTACTAAATAGTTGTGGAGGAGCGTTGTGTCGCGCTATTATGATATCGCCGTTAGGCGCCATGCCCAGTCCATGTCCCCCGCCTTCAACCCAACCAATGATTTTTCCAGTGGAATCTACTTTCGATACGCGTTTCGTCAATCCGTCGTGCACCCAGAAGTACCCCTGATTATAGATTACGCCCCAGACTTTACCAATATGGGTCCATTGTCGTAGAAAATCGCCCTCGGGCGTGAAGATCTGAACACGCCAGCTGGTACGGTCGGCAACATAGACGCGGCTCTGCGCGTCCGTTTCGATGCCGTGAGGTAACAGGAATTGGCCCGGTCCCATGCCTAACGTTCCCCATGATCCAAGGTAGTTTAATTCGTTATCAAAATAGACAACACGACGATTCACATACCCATCAGAAACATAGAATCGCCCATCTAACCCAAACGCAATATCAGTACATCGGTTAAAATGTCTAGAGTCAACCCCTGGAACCCCTGATACCCCAATTGTTCGCAGGACTTGTCCTGTTGGTGAGAAAAGGTTACAGACATGCGCTACGTCGTTAACCAACCACACATTGTCGTCTTTATCACACCTCACACTATGGGGGCGTCCAAATTGGCTTTCACCCCAAGATCTAACCAGGTTACCATCACGGTCAAAACATAAAAGGGCTGGCACATCGGGCCCTCTTTGATACACGTAGTAGTTACCCTGGGAATCTGCGGCCGCCCCAGAAGCCCCGGTGCTTACCGTTGTTCCAAATGTCATACCGTTAGGTAAGGGTAATTTAGGCCAGTCCTCGACAAGATGATAGCCAAGGTCAACAGGGCTTTCAGTCACTTCCCAAGCACGTAGTTGGAGTAATTCATCTACATCCTTCGCTGGTTTAGCGAGCACTTCAGCTGATGGCCCATCGATCATACCTGGTTCGGGTTTATAACCGGTTGGTGCTGGTAATGGAAAGGGTGTGTACACCATTTTTTTCACACTCTGTTATGCTAGTTGTTATTTGTACGATTTTGAACAAATTCTGTATTCTAATATGCTTGAATCACGGTATTAAGGTTACGAATCACATTCGCTCACTAGCTTTCGGATGCTAGCAATCTAGCGGGCACAAACTCTTCACTGAAACTCTCGTCATATATCTACCAAATACGTGCGAACGTCAATAATCGATACAGCACGCGCCAGCAACTACGCATCCTTCTTTCGTCGTCGTACGCGCGAATTAATAACGCCTAGTACTACGCTGATCTCTGCTATACGCGCGTGAATCACTTCTAAGAAAAAGATGGGGTGATTTGGATTTAAAACTTCAAAAATTGAAAAAAATGGGGAGGGGTGCTAGCACGTTAGTCTAGCAGGATTTCCTCGCAGGTTAAAGTTGGTGTATTAATCGGGAATAGGTGATATTGTCCATGTGTGCGTGGCGTATTGAAGAGATCGATAGCAGCCCAATATCCATTTCGATACTTGCCCCAAAAGAATTGTCCATCGTAGAATCCTGCGAATATTTGGGTACCATAAATGCCCCAGACGCGTTTGCCAAGATTATCAGTTCCGATGAAGATACCGTTACCACACTGTCCCCACATGATGTGGAGACCATCATGGGTGTACAGTAAGAAACGATAACGCACTTGAATGCGTTGACAGGCTTCATCAAACGTGTTAGGTAACTCTGTGCTGAGCCGTTCCAGTTCATCGGCGATTTGATTCGAGGGTACGAGAGTGTCACATTCGAGAGCGTCAGTAGTTTGCATTGAGAAAGCGGTTGTGGCTGCGTTCACGGATGCCGTTCCAGCGATCAGTACGACCGCGAGGATTGAGAGTATTACAATTTGTTTTCGCATTGTGAATTCCTCGCGCAATTGTATATGGAGGCTTAGTATTTACCGAACGCGAATGGAACGGGCGTTTCAATCGTGTTCCGTATATATACGTATCAGTAATAGACTATCGATTAAGATGTGGAATCACCGTTCTCCTCGATTCACTCTGAGTCTATTTATTGTAATTGTGGGAGTAGCTCTTGCTGGCGGTGTGAGCCAAGCTACAACACTTCAAGCTGAAACGCCAACTAAAGACCGTGTACCTCAGTTACTTGCACTCGCCACTTCTGCAATGGTAAAAGCAAACCAGACCCTACAGTATGCATATCAAACGGATATCGATCCTGCAATCATCGAGCAGGCGGAAACCGTATTTTCAACAGGTGAGGTTCAATTGACACTCGCTGTTGCGACGTTTCGAGAAGAATCGCCAGCGCTTCCTGCGTCATGGGGGAACGTGTCTCTTGTGAACGCACTGGCTTTGGAGGCGTTGCACTCCTTTCATTCGATGATCAATATGATTGCCCCTCAATGGAGTGACACATCGATCATATCTGATTGGCGGAGTCTTCAGAGTACCATCACTCGCTTTGAACAATATCTTGAACATGTCTCAGCCATACTTCAGCTTACTCAAGCATTACAGCCAAATTATGATTATACACAAATAACAAATAATGTGAATATGGCTGAGGAG
>JAOZHK010000051.1 GCA_026014905.1 Candidatus Bathyarchaeota archaeon | reverse complement strand
GGCTTTGAGATCTCTGTAAAAGGTGAAAAACGAAAATTAACACCTGCACAGGAAGAGATGGCTGTTGCCTGGGTAAAGAAGTTAAGCACCGAGTACGTGACGGATCGAGTCTTCAGAAAGAATTTTTTTAAAGATTTTTGTGAGGCTCTAGATATGAGTCCTTCAACGCGTCCTAGCGTTTTCCAATTTACAGAGATTCAGACGCATTATAACACAGCGAAAATTCATAAGTTATCTTTAACCAAAGGCGAAAAAAAACTTCTTGCAAAAACAAGGAAGGAAAGTCGAGAGCTCAGTAAAGAAAAACATGGATATGCAATTGTTGATAATTCACGAGTTGAAATCGCCAATTTCACTGCTGAACCATCATCTATCTTTATGGGAAGAGGGCAACATCCTTTACGTGGAAAATGGAAGAAAGGACCTATTGCTAACGATATCACGTTAAACCTTTCTCCAGGATCTCCGAGACCACAAGGTACCTGGAATCATTGTGTGTGGCAACCGGATTCAATGTGGATTGCGAAGTGGTGTGATGCTCTTCAGGGTAAAACCAAATACGTTTGGCTATCCGACTCATCTTTCTTAAAACAAGAACGTGAAAAAGAAAAATTCGATGACGCGATTCTGCTAAAAAAACATATACGAAAAGTTCGGGCACATATCAAAGCAAACCTCCTGAGAGTCGATCCTCTGCGAAGAAAAATCGCTACAGTATGTTATATGATAGACACACTGAAATTTCGTGTTGGAGATGAGAAAGACCAAGACGAAGCTGATACTGTTGGAGCTACAACACTCCGCCCAGAGCATATTTCATATGGACCTAATGACACTGTAATTTTTGACTTTTTAGGTAAAGACTCTATTCATTGGCATCTTGAAGCACAGCTCTCCACTCAAGTTATTCAAAACCTTAAAGCATTTTCAGCTACTACGAAATCGGCGATATTTAAGGGCGTACGATCTGATAACGTTAGTAGTTTCTTAGATGAAGTTATGCCGGGATTAACAGCGAAAGTCTTTCGTACCTATCATGCCACTCAAATCGTTGCTGGCTCTCTCCGCACGGCTAAGGTGACCCCGCAAGACCCTGATTTCGTGAAAAAGCACGTTGCTAAAATGGCTAATCTTGAAGCAGCAAAAGCGTGTAATCACAAGAAAAAAATATCTAAAAATTGGCGAGCTTCTCTTCTCAAGATGAAGACCCGGCTGAAAACACTTCGTGTCCGAAAACGTAAAATCCGAGCCCAGAAAACTCGAAAAAAGGAAACAAAAATTCGTCGTCTCCAAAAAATTGATGAACGAATTAAAAAACTTCGACTTCAAATTAAATTAAAGGAATCAACAAAAGAATACAATCTGAACACGTCATTAAAAAGCTACATTGATCCACGTACATATTATCACTGGTCACAATCAATAGAATATGATTGGCATCAAATTTATAGCAAATCCCTTCAACGTAAATTCCGCTGGATTGAAACCATCTAGCGTACTTTTTATCATTCAAGCTTCTTCCATTATTTCCAAAAATCAAAAACATTTATAATGAGACCTTGAAGTAGAATACGCAAAAAGAGCATGAAAGAGGAATTATACAGTGATCGAGATTAGGTGGCACGGGCGTGGCGGTCAAGGAGCCTGGACTGCAAGTTTGCTATTAGCTCAATCCGCTCTTATCGAAGGGAAACATGTACAATCGTTTCCTGAGTTTGGGCCCGAAAGAATGGGGGCTCCAATACGAGCATACACTCGGGTAAATGATGAAACGATAGATTTACATTCCGGTGTATATGAGCCTAGTATAGCCGTCGTTTTAGATCCCACACTCCTAGGTGCTGTCAATGTTCTTGAAGGAATGCCAGAAAACGGTAAATTGATTGTCAATGACCGTAAAAGCCCTGAACAATTACGACGCGAACAGAAAATTAGTGGACGTGAAGTGTGGGTTGTTCCTGCAACCGACCTGTCCATTGAAATGATAGGACGCAATATCCCAAATACCGCAATGTTAGGTGCGACTGTCAAAGCTACAAATGTTGTAAAGCTTGAAAGCCTAATGGAAGCGACCCGACAACGATTTTCAGGTAAAATTGGCGATATTAACGTTCAACTGATTAAACGAGCACATCAGGAGGCTAAAAAAGGATGACAACCCCCAATCAACAGCGTACCTGGACTGAAATACCCCCTGGCGGTGTAAGTTGGCGTCAGGCAGATGAAACATTAACTGGTGATTGGCGTGGAGAAGATAAACCGAACTTGGATAAAGACAAATGTACTCGCTGTCTTCTTTGCTGGGTATATTGCCCTGATGTAGCCATTAAATTTGATCAAAAAGACGTAACGATAAACTATGATTATTGCAAAGGTTGCGGAATTTGTGCGGCCGAATGTCCTGTAAATGCTATTACCATGGTTAAGGAGTGAAAAGCGCAATGAGTATAACTCAACAGATTATGGGTTTGAACGGAGATGAAGCAATTGCCTACGCCCTCAAACAATGTAACGTCGATTTAGTTGCGGCGTATCCAATTACGCCTCAAACGATCATTGTCGAAAAATTTTCGGAATACGTTGCAGAGGGAGAAGTCGACACAGAATTTGTAACAACTGAGAGTGAGCACAGTGCAATGTCTGCGAGTATTGGAGGTGCTTCGGCTGGAGGCCGAGTCTTTACTGCATCTGCTTCTGCTGGCTTAGCGCTCATGCATGAAATGCTTACTGTAGCGTCAGGTCACAGATTACCAATAGTATTAGCGGTCTGTAACCGAGCACTAAGTGGACCTATAAACATACATTGCGACCACAGCGATAGTATGGCAGAGCGCGATTCATCATGGATACAACTTTACTCCGAAAACCCTCAAGAAGCCTACGATAATCTCATTCAAGCCTTTAGGATCGGTGAGGACCCGACAGTTCAATTACCGTGTATGGTGACATTAGACGGATTTGTAGTCACTCACACCCTACAACGAGTTTCCGTTTTACCAGACTACTCAGTACGAAGTTTTGTAGGACACCGCCAGCTTCCGACAGTAAATGTGTTTGGTCGAAACGTTCCCTACAAACTCGATCCAGAAACGCCACTTACTATGGGCCCCCTCGCTTTATACGATTACTATTTCGAACATAAAAGGCAACAAGAGGAAGCAATGGCGAACGCAAATCCAGTTATTACAAAAATCAATGATGAATATGCAGCAATCTCAGGACGTAAATATGGAGACGGATTGATTCAGCCATATATGATGAACGATGCCGAAACCGCCATTATATGTTTAGGCTCCACAGCGGGAACTACCCGTGTCGTCGTGAAAGAACTAAGAAACAAAGGAGTCAAAGCTGGCCTTGTTAAAATCCGAGCTTTTCGTCCATTTCCTGTAAAGGAATTAATCAAAGTACTACGCGACGTCAAAGCAATTGGAGTCTTGGATAGAAGTGGAGCATATGGAGCGATTGGCGGCCCAATATTTAATGAGATTCGATCAATCCTTTATGATCTTGACGAACGCCCCCACGTTACAGACTACATTTATGGTCTAGGAGGGCGAGACATGTCAACAACACTCATCACCGATGTGTATCGAGATTTATCAAACATTGTCAAAACAGGCACAGTTAAACAACGACTTAAATTCATAGGAGTAAGATAATCATGTCTGTTAATCTCAAAGAATTAGCTAAGAAAGAAGAACTACTTACCGCAGGACACCGCTTATGTGCTGGCTGTGCAGCGCCAATAGTTGTTCGACAAGTATTAAAAGCGGTTGAAAAAAAACCAATTATCACGGTTTCCACCGGCTGTTTAGAAGTGGCAACGAGTATTTATCCGTATACAGCATGGAAAACGCCTTGGATACATACTGCATTTGAAAACGCTGCAGCAACAGCAAGTGGAATCGAGGCTATGATGCGCTTCTATGAAAAACAGGGCAAACTCAAAGAACGACCTGACATCATAGCTTTTACAGGAGATGGAGGAACCTATGATATTGGCTTTCAAGCATTAAGTGGCGCTTTCGAACGAGGACACAATTATCTTCATGTCCTGTATGATAACGAAGCCTATATGAATACAGGCATACAGCGAAGTGGCGGTACCCCACACGCAGCATGGACTACAACTTCACAGGTGGGTAAAGCAATTCCAGGCAAACTTGAATGGAAAAAGCCGATAGCACGCATAATGGTTGAACACAATGCACCATATGTTGCAACAGTATCTCCATCCCATTGGAGAGACTTAATTACAAAAGTTCGGAAAGGACTGGCTGTAGATGGTCCGGCTTTTATTCATGCTATTGCGCCTTGTCCACGAGGATGGAGAACTCGATCTGATATAGCGATTGAGTTATCTAGACTCGCTGTCCAAACTTGCCTTTTCCCGTTATGGGAATGTGAAAACGGGGAATATCGTATCAGTACACCAAGCCTGACGTATGTCAAGAGACCTGAAAGAAAAAAACCGGTAACCGATTACTTAAAACTTCAAGGTAGATTCAGACATCTATTTAACCCACCGCGACCAGAGATCGTCACTGAGATCCAGAATTTTATAGATAAAGAATGGGAGACATTACTGAAACGGGCTAATGTAACCGGTTAATTTTTTTCTGCCGGATTCTCCTTTTTTCACATGAGCGTACCGTCATCATTTTTGTCTTGATGGTTCTTGTAGTCTTCCAATTACAACTACACCAGATCCAACTAGAAGAGCCGTAATTTTTAATATGTCTTGAGTCAAAAGAATCAGAGCAGCTGTTCCCGCGAACGTAGCACCAATTGCCATTCCAAAATCAAACACGCTTGAAAAATAAAAATTTGCCAAACTTCGGTTCTTTCTTGATACAATGTCTCCTAAAAAAGACCACTCACTAACAGCTCTGATACCATGTGCCATTCCATATAGGAAAATTAATAGACTGATTAGTGCTGTATGCTGTATTTCTGACAATAAGAAGAAAATGACTGCGAAGAGAATAAAGGAACTTATCAGTGGTTTTTTTCTCCCAATCCAGTCTGATAGTCTTCCTGTGGGAAGACGTCCACATGTATTTGCGAGACCCCGTAACGTAAAAAAAAGGGCTAATATCGAAGAGTCGATATTAAGCTCATTACGCGCGCGCGTTGTAATTACTGCTGAAGTAATAGCAAACATAAATCTGCCGTAAGTTAAGGATAAAATGGCTTTCGTTGAGATTATTTTCTTGACTCTCAATAAAGACTGACTGAATGTCTCACGCGGAGTTGTTCAAGAGAGCTGTTCGCTGATTTCCTCTGCCTTTAATAAGCTCACGTAGACAGGTAAAATACATAGGGGTATTCCTGAAGCTATCAACAAGATTACTTCAAATGAAAATAACTGTAATAATAAACTACAAATGAGGGGGCCCGCCATCATAGCTAATCCTACAGATGTAAGGTAGACTCCTAGTGCTTCTCCTTTTTTGCTCTCAGGAGAAAACATTGTAGCAAGTGACATCAAAGTTGGCTGAAGAGATGCTAAAGCTAGGGCATGAAAGATCCGGATTATATAAAAGTGAATAGGCTGAGAAGCCATGCTATACATAATATTCGAAATGGTTTGACCAATAAGTGCTAGCGGAACAATCCACCACGTACCTAGTTTATTTGACGTTAAGCCAAGGGGAAGTCGAACAATCAATGTGGTGTACGACATCAACGATATGATCAATCCCAATTCAAAAGTTGTGCTGATTTTTTGATCAATATATAGACTAAAAAAAGGCTGTACAATGGTTGATGTAATAAAATTTTATGTCGCTAGTAATGTAACCAAATAATACGCTTTGGGTAGCTTAACAAACTCTTCCTCAATAGGGCTTTTCAATTGTTATTGTCTTCTTCGAACGCGTTTTTCGCAAGCAATATTTTAGCTGTCACGATCTTTTGAAAACAGATCATCAATAAGACTTTGTAAATCCGTTGATGAACTTGCTGTTTCAAGGATATCTACTATGGTCCCTGATCCAGAGGAAATTTCAAGATCTCCATAAAAACCCGGTTTGATGTACGCGTTTGTAATTTTTAAGGATGTACCCTTATGGATGGGCACAATTTTATCAACGAGGTCTCTCCACAACGAAACATCAATTTCGCCTGTGGAATCAGAGATTCGAAGAGAGGCAACACGTAAGTCCACACCGTCACGAGTTGTTATGTTCCGGATTATTGGATCATCAATCAATTGTCCTTCAATAACTACGTTCTGCATACCTGCCTTCAAATCACTTATGCGAACAGTTCCAGTTAGAGCCTGTGGCAAATTATTTTCTTGGATCCCCGGTGGGTTTATTGTTATTTCTCCCAATGAACCAACATTAAGCTCGGGCTGACCTCCTCTCCCTTCTCGAGTATTTCCTCCTTCGATTAATAATACATCATTTACAGTTATCTGACTCAATATTGTGGTGGTATCATCCCATAGTGTTACCCTTATGCTACCCGACTCATCCATTAGAAAGAGGCTTCCAACAAGACCTGTTTGCCCATTTCGACGCTGAAACTCACGTATTTGGTCAATACTAAGCACGCGTCCCAAAACATCAACATCAGTTAATCCACTTTTAATCTTCTCAATTTTAGTAAGGCTTGGAGGGATCTTCTCAAACAGCTTTGAACCTTTGATTAACTTCACGGATCCCAGGGTTCCTACATGAACTTCTAACGCGTTTCCCAACCCTGATCGAACCTCTCCGCCTTGGACTTCAATCACATCATCTTTATGATAAGTTTTCACCAAATTAACTTGATTGTCCCAAAAAACAGCTTTTACGCGTCCCGTTTCATCGGCTAATCTTACTCTCATAACCTGTCCTTGAAGACCATTCGCTCGTGTAAAGGTTGATACGCGCGAAAACCCTTTAACAGCGCTTACAAAGTTCACGTATGGGTCCCCTAGTCTCAATTCTTGTATCTTCGTTAACTTGTTCGCCGGTATTTCCATTGTCACAGTTTGGGGGGTTGGTTGAATACTGATTTGACCTCGTCGTCCGACATTTAATTCCATGTTTCCACCTAGCCCTGCACGCACATAACCATGTGCAATCTTAAGCACATGGTCAGGAGATATTCTCTTTTCAGAAAGTATCTTTGTTTGCTCGTCCCAAAAAACTACAGCGATAGTTCCTGTTTCATCGGCTATCACTAATCTCGCTACACTTCCCTCTGAATTATCGCGTCTTTTAAAAAGCCGCATAGGAGACACCGCTATGACTTGTCCCATCACTGTTACATCGTTGGCTCCTATTACCAAGTCTTTAATTTTTAGATCGGTCGTGACAACTTGTCCGCTTGACAAATCCAGTCCCAACTCATTAGCTACCATATAGGTTGCTCCCTCTTCAGTCAAGAAATCACCAGAATTATCTCTTTTTTCTTGAATTATTCGTTGCAACTCGTTTTCACTAAGATCTGGTCTGGACGATAAAATTTTCTTGATAATTTCTTTCCGGTTCAACATAGCGATGCTAGCAACCTCCTTTATAAAACAATAAATATGGCTCCCATTCAATAAATATACGTGATTATAACTTGGAAAAAAACTACCTCACAAAAGATAAAATTATTGGAAAACAAGTTGCAGATACAAAAGCAATGATAGTTGGAACAGTGAAGGACCTATCTTTTGATATCGTAGAAAAACAAATCGCACTTACAATCACCACAAAAGATGGCGAAGACATAAATATTGAAAGCGAAGCCGTTAACGCGATTGGAGACATTATTCTATTAAGTAACACAATTTCCGAGTTAACCAAACCCACCCCAGCCCCACAACCCCCTATGTCAACGCCAGTTCCAAAACCTTCCTCACTCCCTTCACCCGAGACACCTACAGAAACAACTTCCCAAGATAAGCCAAAACCGGCAAAGGGTCTATGTGCCTCTTGTGGCTTTCAGAATGAGCCAACAAATAAATTCTGTATCAAGTGCGGTTCAAAGATTTAATATTACACTTTTTACTTTTTTTAAAGATTGAATTTGACGTCATCATTTCTGGTATTCATTATTTCTTTGGGATGTGGGTGCGTCTATCTTTGGCTATTACACTTATTTATGTTCCACGGATGTTTACTTCTCATGAATTCCAGAGTCTAATCGGCTCTATTCCAGCAGATTTTCAAAAAACGGAGAAACAATTCTGGGACTACATTACTCAAAAACTGAATTCTCTCATCCCGCGAATAACTTGCCTGTTTTCCTCACATACTGCTCAGGACTCTGCAGAATCAATTCTCATCAACAACTTGATTAAAACCGGTATTCGTCACGTGTTGACCCCTGATGAAATCTTGCTGAGGGAAGGACTCGAGTGGTTTCGAATGACGAAGGTTACGCCAAATGAAGGAGTTTTGCAACTCTATGAGGAGAGCTCACATGAAATTGAACAACACACATTAGCTTCTATTAATAACACACTACAGGATGGCCAATTAGGAATCCTTCTACTCTCAGCCGGCATAAAAATGATGTTTCCCGAAAATCTTCGCGTAATACGAATGTTTCCTTTCAACCCACTTGACTATTTAAAACGTCATTTAACACTTAAAAAATTGAGAACCAAGACCACTATGAATGTTAATTAAGCCCCTGTTCTGAGGTGAGTAATTATTTTCTCCGCAACAATTTCTGCTGCCTTTCTTTGACTCTCAATTGTTTGTCCACCAATATGAGGTGTACATATTACATTCGATAACGGGGTAATCAGAGAATTGCGGGGCGGTTCCACTTCATAAACGTCCAGAGCAGCTCCGGCCAGTTTCCCTGTTTGAAGAGCTTTAAATAATGCAATTTCATCAACGATAGCGCCTCGAGCGGTGTTAACAAGATAAGCGCCATCTTTCATAATGGTGAACTCCTTATCGCCAATTAGATGACGTGTCTGTTCATTTAACGGGATGTGAATTGATACGATATCACTCTGCATTAAGAGCTCAGATAAGGAAACATATTTTCCACTCAAATCAGCTAACAACTGGGCTTCTGGAGGGGTCCGTTTGGTAACAAGGATCTTCATTCCTAAGGCCTTTGCAATAACAGCTACGCGAAGCCCAATATTACCTAATCCCAATAACCCCAGTACTTTTTCCTCGAGAAGCCACCCCGTCATCTGTTTCTTGATCCATTTCTTCTCTTTCATTGCTTGATCGGCCAAAGGAATTTTTCTAGCTAAAGAAAGCATCAAACCAATCGTTAATTCTGCAACCGCTTCTGCTGAGGCTTCAGGAGAGTTAAACACTTCAATGGACTTGGCCGCTGCTGCCTGTAAATTGATGTTATCCAAGCCGACACCAACACGACCAATTACCTTCAACCGTTTCCCTAAATTGATTATATCAGCCGTTAATTTTGTGCGACTACGAACAACTAACACATCATAGTTGTCAACGATCTGCTTTAAGTCACTACTCGTTATCTGAGGTTTCATATCGACAGTGAAGCCCTTTTGCCGCATCATCGCGATTCCCGCCTCATGAACGGGATCGCAGACCAGAATATGGTACAATTAATGTAACCCCCGTCTTGAATCAAACCGTTAATTCTGATAAGCAGACTTCAAGCGTTTCTAACATAATTTCTATATCAGAAATGGCTATACACCCCATATTACCAATTCGAAAGGTAGTCTCTCGGATATCGCCATAGCCTTTAGCCAATTCAAACCCTTTCAACCGCATTAATTCATAAATCGTAGCTCCATTAATTTTGCTTGGCGTATTGACACATGTGACCGTTGGGCTTTCATATCCTTCCTGAGGAAACAAGGATAATCCAAGAGAGATAATACCGGATTGAATCTTATGATTTCTTTTCTTATATAAATCGAAGTAATGGCGTTTTCCCCCCCATTCTGTGATTAACTTCAGAATACGATTTAACCCCGCGATTTGAGGAACTACTGAAGTCATGGGGGTCCCCGCATTTTTATGATACCTTTCCCATAGCATAAAATCAAAATACCACCCCCTGTTCTTGACTTTCTCTGCTTTTTTTAAGGCTTTGTCACTCACACTTCCTATTCCAAGTCCCGGGGGCACTCCAAAACATTTTTGGGAACTTGAAAAACAGATATCGAGACCCCAGTCATCCACTCTCAATTCTGTCCCTCCCATCGAACTCACAGCATCTACGAAGAGGAGTTTACCCTGTTGGTTCACGACGTTGGCGAGATCAGGTAATGGATTTATTAATCCAACGCTGGTCTCATTATGTGTTATCGCCACGGCTTCTACATCGGGCAGTTTTAAGAGGGTATCGTCGAGAACATCGGGAATAATCGGCTGACCTAATGGCGTATTAAACACTTCAACTTGTTTTCCATTTGAAGCTGCAACTTGAGCAAATCGTTTACCAAAACTCCCATTAATGCAGCACAAGATCTTTTTATGTACACAATTGCGAACTGCGGCTTCCATAAACCCCGTGCCAGTGCTAGAAAAGAGGAAGATAGAATTTTCAGTTTCTATTAGTTTTTGCAATAATTCAACGGTTTCAGAATGCATCCGCTTATATTCATCACTGCGATGACTGTACATTTGACGTCCCATTTCCAGCAATACTTCAGGATAACACGCTACTGGACCAACGGTAAACAGCTTCATTGCTATCTCTCCTAAACAAAACAACACTTAAAAGACTAAAATATCTTTTTACATCACGCTTCTCTTTTTGATTGCCAAGATCTTTAGAAGGGAAACAAAACGTCCGACAAAGTTATAGTAATAGAGGCGACTCTTTATGCTTGATATCCGACTTATTCGACAAGATCCCACTTTTGTCAGAAACAATTTGACTCGACGAGGCAATCCAGAGTATATCACATTACTTGATACCTTACTTAAAGACGATCACCAATGGAGACAGGCGTTATCCCAGCTTAATGATTTAAGGCACACTAAGAATAACTTAACTTTAGAGATAGCGATCCTGAAAAAAAACAAGAAAGATGCGTCAGATAAAATCGCTATTGTAAGTAATTTATCACAAAACATTAAAACACTGGAAGATACAGTGGAATCCTTTGAAATTAAGACCCGGCACGCTTTACTAAGGCTTCCGAATTTATTGCATACTTCAGTTCCCTATGGTATTGACGATACGGAAAATGTTGAAGTGAAGCAGTGGGGAGAGCCTCCGCAATTTGACTTCACTCCAAAAAGTCATGTTGAGTTATTAACCGCGCTGGATCTAATCGATTTGGAGCGAGCTGCGAAGGTTTCAGGAGCAGGTTTTTATTATTTGAAAGGAGATTTGGTGTTGTTGGATTTAGCAATTCAACGATTTGCAATCGATTTCCTGCGCAAGGAGGGATTTACTGTAATTAGTCCTCCTTTGATGTTAAAGCGTAAACCGTATGAAGGAGTAACGGATCTGGATGATTTTGAGAGTGTGATGTACAAGATTCAAGGTGAAGATGTATATCTAATTGCAACAAGTGAACATGTAATGGCTGCAATGTTCATGGATGAAGTATTGGATCTCTCGCAGCTTCCGGTAAAGCTCTGTGGTGTAAGCCCGTGCTTCAGGCGCGAGATTGGAACACATGGTAGATATACAAAAGGGTTGTTTCGCGTGCATCAGTTTAATAAAGTTGAACAATTCATTTTTTCCACTCCCGAACAATCTTGGGAATTACATGAATATATACAACATAATTCCGAGAAGCTGTATCAAGCGCTGGGGCTTCATTATCGTGTGGTAAACGTGTGTACAGGTGATATTGGAAGCATAGCAGCGAAGAAGTATGACACAGAACTTTGGATGGCTGATGGGCAATTCAGGGAAAGTGGGTCAAATTCAAATTGTACTGATTACCAAGCACGTCGTCTCAATATTCGATATCGCGAGAAAACGGGGCAATCTCCAATTGGTCCTGTGAATACTTTAAATAACACAGCTTTAGCGGGCCGTACAATGATCGCAATTCTCGAGCAATGTCAGCTGAAAGATGGCTCAGTAGATCTTCCTACAGTCTTACATCCATACATGGATGGTCAAACTAAGCTATGCAAAGAATGATCCTGCAAACTCGCTGACAGCTTAATGTAAGGGGGTATTGAGTCGATGAATGAATTAATGGCTTCGTGCATGATGATAATGATCAACGGGCATTAACGAGTTAAATGCGCGTTCAACGACTTCGTTTAATGCTGGATGTATATGCATACCATTTATAATGGGCGCGGCGCTTTGATCTGGTGTATACATTAAATTAATGACCTCTTGGATAAGAACCGAAGCATGCGGACCAATGATGTGGGCACCAAGAATTTTTAAACTGTTTTTTTCAACGATAACTTTGACGAAATAATCGGTTACACCCATAGCTTCGCCTTTAGCTGTGTCTTGGTATCGATGATATCCAATGAGTACATTATCTTTACCCAGCTGATCAATAGCTTCTTTCTCTCTCATACCCACACCGCCAATTTCCGGGTGTGCAAAGACAGCATGTGGAATGGCATGATAGTCAGCTTTGATTTGTTTTTTTAATACAGCATTAAAATAGACGATCAGGGACTCATAGTTCGCAACATGTTTGAAGAGGTATTTGCCGTTTGCGTCGCCAAATGCCCAAATGCCCGGCTGTGAGGTTTCTAAATACTCATTAACTTGAATCCATCCCCGAGAATCGGTGTTGATGCCTGCTTTTTCGGGGCGAAGTATGTTAGCTGTAGAGATTCTGCCCGCAGCTACTAGTATTTCGTTAGTAGATACGTTGATTTTTTGTCCAGTATCACGATTTATAGCAATAAGCTTTTTTCCAGTAGCTGTTTTTTCAGCGGCTATTACTTCATGGTTAGTCAAGATGGTCATGTGCTTTTCCATCACTATCTTGGCAAGGGCAGAGATTTCGGGTTCTTCTTGTTTAAGAAATTGCGGATTTCGTCCAATTATGGTTACTTCTGATCCCATGGAAGCAAGAAAGTGTCCCAGTTCAGCAGCAATGTAGCCCCCTCCAACAATAGCCACACTGGAAGGTAGGTCGTTAATTTTTAGTATTGTGTCGCTGGTAAGATATCCTACTTTCTCAATATTTTCTATGGGTGGAATGAGGGGCTGGGACCCAATACAGAGCAAAATCATTTTTGCCGTGATTTGCTCATTGTCCACTGTTAGGGTATAGGGTCTGGTAAACTCGGCGACTGTTGGGTAATAATCTATACGATCTGAATGAGTCAGGCCTTGACGAATTATCTCGATGTCTTTATAGATGAGTTTTCGCATTCGATCCATGACTTGTTTAAAATCAATGTGTTTAATATCAACGTCAATTCCAAAAAATTCTGCTCGTTGAATAGTACGTATAACCTCTGCGGGATACAGAAGTATTTTTGTTGGAATACACCCTCTCGTTAAGCAGATTCCTCCCGGCTCATCTTTATCAATCACAGCCGCTTTCAGGTGAGGATTTTGCTGTAATAATGCATCAACTATGTTCATCGCGGAACCGGTACCAATCGCTATAAAATCGTAGGTTTTCATATGCTAGTATCACTCGAATGACAGATAATCTCAATGCTACTATTTGAATGTGTTTTAACAAGTAAACGAATCTTCAACTCAAAATCTGAGCGCGTGTGTGACAGGCAGGCTTCTATAATATGGTCGGGTATAAATATGCTGACCGAAAAGTACATGATTACCGATTTAAAGTGATTGTGGAGGATCTATCGCGAAAGTTATGGGTTTCGGGAGTTTATCTTTGTGACTAAGTATATCGTTAACCACCCGCTGATTGATTTAGAGATTACTTTAGTAGAACTCAATAAATTGATCATTCACGAGGAAATCTTGCCTCGTTTTCTTGATCCACTAGTCAACAATATTCGATCCCGACAATTACTTATGCATCCAATAATTGTTGATCGTCAGCACTTCATTGTTTTAGACGGAATGCATCGTATTGCAGCAATTCAAAAACTGGGTTGTCGTTTCATACCCGTGTGTCTTATAGATTATCAAAACCCTCATGTTGCTATTGGATCCTGGTTTCGAGTTATTCATTCATCCTTGAGTGAACAAAATATTAGAGTTTTGCTTTCACAACAATACCATTTAAAAGAACACAATCTTACCAAGGCACAAAACCTCGTAGAAAACCGGAAAGCTCTTGCAGCACTAATCTTGGCTTCAAAATGTTATACTCTTCATCCTAGTCAAGCCGATTCACATGAAGAGAGCATTCAACATATCTATCATGAGATACGAAACATTGAAGCCTCTTTACAGAGAAATCAGGCTTCAATAACGTATGAAACAGATACCGATGCGTTTACTCGTCTTACTACCCCTGACAACACGCCAATCTTGCAGACACCCACTGTCACAAAGAGCGAAGTTATTGCCGCAGCGTTAAGGAATCAACTTTTTAATCATAAAACAACTCGTCATATGATACCGCTCCGACCAATGTTTCTGAATATACCTCTTGAGTGGCTATATAGCGAGACTTCTGCAAAAGCTATCAATCAAAAACTTGTTCGATACCTCACTACGAAATCTTATCGCCGGTTACCGCCGGGTCAAGTATTTGATAGACGATATGATGAAGAACTCTATGTTTTTAGTTGAAAGAAAAAAGAGTTAGGAGAGTGTGAAAGATCATTTATGTAAGTTCGCTGAACATGTCCTTGGAGACACCACAGAGAGGACATATCCAATCGTCGGGTAAATCTTCAAACGCGGTACCCGATGCGATACCCGCTTCAGGATCTCCTTTAGCGGGGTCATAAATATATCCACATACTGTGCATTCCCACTTGTTTGTCATATTTCTCACCTGAAAATTTTACTTCCTACTCCTGCTTTAGCACTTTATAAATCTTTAGAGAAATTCAAATGGTTAGCTAGCTATGTTTTGAGTGGATAATCACAACACTCATCGATTGGACACTGCTGACATACTGGAGTTCGTGGTTTACAAATCTCTCGTCCGTGCTGTATGAGGAGTAAGTGCATCGTTTGCATCTTCTTTTTCGGAATAAGCTCTTCTAATGCTTTTTGTGTGGTCTGATATTTTCGACCATTAACGATACCGATTCGTAGAGCAACTCTGAAGATATTGGTATCGATAGGCATAGTTGGGTACTTCATAACAAAAGCTAAAAGAATATCGGCAGTTTTTGGACCTATTCCAGGAATCTTTAATAGTTGTTCTCGTGCGTTCTTGATTGAAAGATGTAGAATATTCCATATATTTCCCTGAAATCTGTCTAGAATAATCTTTGACACATTAATGATTCTTTGGCTTCGAATTCTGTAGAGTCCAGCAATTTTAATGTAGGGTTGTATCTCCTCTGGAGACAAAGAAGCTAAAACATCGGGAGTGATTGCAAATTGGGCTTCAAGACTACGAAACGCTCGTCGAGAGTTCGTATCTGACGTATTCTGTGACAAAATAGTTGCAATCAGAAGTGGAAACGGCTGTTTGATAAACACGTCATGCGGACCGGGAAAGCGTTTTTCTAATCGTTGTATTATGACGCGCATTTGCCGTTGTTTTGCTTCCGTTTTTGCTTTCCACATTGTTTGCACTCCACGTTTCTGATAACACTATTCTTGTTAACGAAACTTATCTATTTCGACTCAGATTTGCTCTATCTGGTCTTTTGACTGAAGCATATAGTATATTAGGTTCCTTCGATACTTCAAACTAGGTCTGGCTTGTCCGAGGCTTTTTCGTTGGATGTTGATGTAGCAATAGTTGGAGCTGGTCCTGCTGGCTTATTTGCAGCGATGGAACTCGTTGAAAACAGCGAGTTGAAGACACTCATCATTGATATGGGACGAGACGTTGAGGATCGCATCTGTCCAGCCACCGCCTATAAGAGTTGTACAAAATGTTCCCCCTGCTCAATCATGTGTGGGGTAGGCGGAGCGGGCACCCTATCAAGTGGATTACTCAATTTACGAGTGGACATTGGTGGCAATCTTACCGAGTTTGTTGATGAGCAAACAGCCCACAAACTCATAAAATATGTTGATAACATTTTTCTTCAAAATGGAGCACCTACAAAGACATACAACCCAAAACACGAAGAAGTTGAAGAATTAAAACGCAAAGCTGCAGCTGTGGGCGTCAATTTTCTCTCGATTCCTCAACGACACATTGGCACAGATAACGCCCCCCGCGTCATAGAAAATATGAAAAACCATCTAGTGAAAAAGAACTGCAAATTTCTTCTTAAAGAAAAAGTGTCCCGCATAGATGAGAACTGTGTGGTTCTTCAAAATGGAACCACAATACCGAGCAAGTACATCATCTTAGCTCCAGGTCGAAGTGGTGCAAATTGGTTAGCTCAGGAAGCTCAAAGGTTAAAAATACCCTCTGAATATCAGCCAATAGATATTGGTGTGCGCGTGGAAGTTCCCGCTGTTGTCATGGCCCCAATCACAAAAATCAATCGCGACCCTAAATTCCATATTTATACAGATACATATGATGATTTTGTACGCACCTTCTGTGTGAACGCGAGAGGATTTGTAGTACAAGAAATGTATGATGGATTCATTGGGGTCAATGGACACGCGATGACGGATAAACTATCTTCAAACTCTAATTTCGCTTTCTTAGTCCGGGTTGGCTTAACCAAGCCTTTAGAGGACACAACCGCGTACGGCCGAATGATCGCGATGCAAGCCACGACCTTGGGCGGAGGAAAACCCATTCTTCAACGCCTTGGCGACCTTAAAGCGGGGCGTCGATCCACATGGGAACGATTACAACGGGGAAATGTTAAACCCACGCTTCTAAATGTAACTCCAGGAGATGTCAGTATGGGGTTACCACACCGAATCGTCACCGATCTTGTTGAAGGCTTAGATAAACTTAATAACGTAATTCCAGGAGTTTCCTCTAATTCCACGCTTCTGTATGCACCAGAGGTCAAATTTTCAGCAAACCGGATTAAAACAAATCATCATCTTGAAACACCTATCGAGAACCTTTTTGTTGCAGGTGATGGAGCAGGGCTATCCAGAGGCTTAGTGACTGCTGCAGCTACCGGAGTAATTGCAGCATGGGGTATCTTACAGAAGAACGATATACCTGTACCTTTACTGGAAGAAACAAACAACCCTAAAGAATAGTTATGATCGGCAAATTCACAAATCCAAACGTTAAGAAATCATAATTTGGTTCTTGAGTTGGTGCGAGTCCAACGTATCAGTGATCAAGTGCTAACTTGATACCTGCTTCTATGGCATCAAAGACTGCGTCCTGTTTTACACGTGCGTTGGTTGAAGCTTGTATAGTTAAAAACGGCATCCAGGACATGAGCTACATGGGGAACTACTGCGAGTCACAGATCCAGAAGTACCCGTTCCTGCGATCATTGCATTGTTTGAGTATAAGGTTGTCCAACAGTCTTTGCACACCTTCACCCATCCTCTTTCTTTATGATTGGCTGAAAGGAGGCTCAGATTTTCTCCGTGCTTATCACAGCAATCACACTTAGAGACGATATCTGCTTTATCCATTTTAATTCTGATACTTTAGCTATTACAGATATATATTTTTTAAGATTTTCACAGAGTCACATACACGCACGCTTATACGTAAAACTTCTGTGTTAAGCCGTGACAGAAGGCATTTAAACTCCGTTTCCTATTATTATTTTCTGGTAATGACCATGAAGGTTATGTCAGTAACTGAAGTGAAATCGAGTCGATTAGAACCGGGACGAGCAGCCAAAACTTTGATTAATGAGGCTCTCGGCTCTAAAAACGTTGAAGTCATTTGGATGGAAGTTCCTGCCGGTTGGAAGTCTGATGTTCAAACCAGAGAGGTTGAGGAACTGCTTTATGTGCTTTCAGGCAAATGTGCGATCACCTCGGGAAGTAAAAAAATTATTGGAACTTCTGGGACTCTGATTTACATACCTCCAGGTGAAACACATCAACATCACAACGTTGGAGATCAAACATTTAGTCAATTAGTTATCTTTGCGCCACCTCTGAAACGATAACCGATATCGCGTCAATAACACTTTACGTTTACACGCAAGCAAATGTTATTTTCTACTTATTTTAATTCCTATATCCTAACGCATTAGTTATGGAGCCCCGGGCGGGATTTGGACCCGCGACCTACAACTTTTCAGTCGGTTGTTACCAAGCTGTTGCAATAACCAGGCTATGCTCTCCCGCTCCAAGAAGTTGGGAACCGGGGCAATATCGCCGGGGCATGAAAATGTTTAAGCAGGTTCCTATTTAACTTTTTTTCGTATGGTAATTTAAAGAGTTATGTATCCTTGTTATAATCAAGGATATTTCATTGTATTACTAGAATGGGTGAAACTAAAAACAATTAACATTTTTGACGCAAATACATCCCTTTTCATCTGAATTTTTTCACAAAAGTAATGATGAAAATCTAAAAGGAACTTTTGGAAAAAGTTAATCAAAAAGAGGAGGATACAATTTGTCTAACAGGTTTATCTCTGACTGGACAAGGGAGAAGCAGCCACCACTCACAAAACGAATCGTCGAAAAAATGCATCCTGTACCCTTAAGAAACAAAATATCGAGTACTGTCTATCGACTTAACATGGTTCAAAAGAAGCTTGATGACTCACATTTACGAATGGAACGTAAGCATAAGACACTCTTCAATAAGTGCGTTCGATCACAAGAGGATAAAAATTCTGCTGTAGCAATTATGTATGCTAATGAATGTGCACAAGTCAGGAAAATGGCGCATACCATCATCACCAGTCGTCTTGCAATAGAACAAGTTACTTTGCGTCTTGAAACAGTAAAGGACTTCGGAGATGTTGCAGCCGAGGTGGTCCCAGCATCTAAAGTAATTCAAAATATTAGAGGGAGTCTATCTGGCGTTATCCCAGAAGTATCAATGCAATTAGGAAACATTGGTCAAACATTAGATAGTTTAATTCTCGAAGTCGGTGAAACAACGAGTCAATCGTGGAGCTCAATAGCCACAGGCGAGGATGCTGAGAAAATCCTTGAAGAAGCGACAGTAATCGCAGAACAAAAAGTCAAAGACGGTTTTCCGCAATTACCTATGACGGACTCAGTGGAGCGGGGACCTAACCCATAAATTTCTAGGTGCCATGAATCATGGCCTATGAGAGAACGAAAGTACTGACGACGTTTGCAATCTTCGGCTTCATAGTGGGAACTATAGCATACTTCATTTTCAATTGGTTCGTTTCCAATAATTTGATACGGTTCACCCCCCCTTCGATCGTCAATGTTATGATGTCTCCTTGGTTTGTTTCTGGAACCGTGGGCGCTCTTCTATCAACGATTATCGTTGTGGTATTTGCTCATTTCTCTAGAAACCGATAATCCAAAAGCTCCCTTTGTGCACTAGCTCACTTTTTCTTTTTTTTAACTTGTTATCTGAGCTGATAGGATCACAGAGTCCCTTTTCTGAATAATATAAATTTTTTGGCAAATGGTTAATAGAGTGTGCAGATATGTTAATACGGATGCAGTATGGGTCACTTGAAGCGCCAAAAGAGACGGTGGATGGCGAACCCAAAATGCATTTTATGTGAGGTTCTAACTGAACCCACGGTTGTATATTATGATGATGCTTGCATGATTCGTGGGTGGAAATGTCCTCACTGCGGATCGTCGCTGATAAATCCCAGCGATATATCCAAAGCCATGAATTTATTGAAAGAAACCGCATAAGCGTAATCTTCGAGATCAGCTTAGCTTGTACGCACATATAATTAAATTGAAGCATGTGCCTTGAAATTTTATGAAAAATGTGCGGAATTGCCTCTTATACCTTCAATATTTGAGTGTGAGGAATCCCAGCAATATTTAGAATTGCTTGAGGATGGACTAATCCTTGGCGCACAGCCTCATCAATTATCTTAGGTCCAACCAGATTACAACTAGAGGCGTTTTTAATCATTTCAATAGCTTCCGTAACATCAACTAATGGCCCTCCGTAGAATTCACGACGGACATGAAACGTGATTTTTCCAAACTTTAACGTTTTTCCAAGGAGCTCTGCATCACAGGCTGCTACGAGAGCCTCTTTTCCCTGCTTCATAACTTTGACAGAAATGTTCAACCCTCGTCCCCCCGTTATTATTTCACTGCTAAAGATTCCTTCTTGCTGACGATTTGGCTCCACATGCCTCGCAGATGAGAAAATTGTATCGGCCTTCCTTTTCAATTCTTGTATCTGGTTGGTTACAAATGGGACAGAAGATATATTCTTGGGCATACCGAGCAATCAATCGTTTAATCGTGGCATTATCAAACCTTCCCTGGAAAACAGCTTGATTGGACGTAATGTTACCTGCTGTCGCTAACTCTTTAGCGAGGAATTTCAGGATATGTTCTCGTGGGCGACGGACGACATCCGCGATCTCTTTGATGTTGTAAAGAATTGTTCGACTTCCCATGACGGAACTGGCTGGTTCGGGTAGTTCAAACCGCGCTTGCCGCGTGACTTCTTGAGGTAGCTGGGATAATGCGCTTTCCAACAACTCTTCATATGACTTTGAGGACATTGCTTAACACTTGACAGGTGTTCTCTCTGGATAACTGTTTGGGTTTCAGTTACTTATAGTTTGTTTATTCAACGGATTTTCAAGAACTAAGGTAGAATAAGTGTCGATAACATTGGTAGTATTGTAGAGTTGGGTTAAAAACCTATTATAATTCTTCACATCACGAACCAAGATAAACGCTAACAGGCCGTAATCCTCGTTTGTTCGGTATAAGTCAGTAATTTCCTTCATAGGAGCTAATTTCTCGCGCGCTAAACTGCTGTATACGCTCGGATTCACTTTCACCTTCATGATAAATCGGGTTTGAAACCCCAGTTTGTGATAATCTATCCTCAGTCCCTCTTTAAGAATTATTTTAATTTGTTTTAGACGCTGTATTCTTCGAAAAACAGCGGGCTGAGAAAGCGGGAACTTCATTCTGGTTAAAACGCGACTTACATCCATTGACGTCATGGGGCGAGGTTTCATGACGTAGCGTTGCTGGTTTTTGAGGATGTGGAGAATGATGCGATCTGTCTTGTCAAGCTTGTGAGTGTATGGTTGTTTTTTCTTTAAGGTTACTCGATTCTCTTTAAAACAGTCAATGACATGGATAAAGTGATATTTTTTGAATAAGGTATTGGACATCATGGTGTCCATTCGTTTGAGAAATTGGTTGAACTCTATTTCATCAAAGAGCTTGAATCGTGCAAATAATGAGTACTCTCCAGTTATCCCGTAAAGAATATCACAATTTTCATCGTTCATTAAAGATCGGGCGATCCAAGGTTCGTGTGGATTTGTTTTGAATTCCGCGAGTGCGATTCGGGCACTTTTTTGTATAAGTGGATGAAGAATTATTTGACCACCACTAATGATGGATTTGTGAAATAAAGTTTTGATTCGCCTACTGATAGTGAATCGGGAAAGGCCAAGCTGGCTGGCCATTTTTCGTTTCTGAAAGCCTTCCTGTTCAAGGTGGTTAACGATTTTGAGATCAATGTGATCTAATTCTTCATGCACCTATATCACTTATAGAATGTTGTATGTTACGACTTTATCTTCACTTATTTATAATATTTTATGTAATAAACATATATAGCTGATCACTTACCGATTTGTTGAAGAAACATGGCTAAAGAACATTGGATTAACGATATCGACCAAGCAGCAGATGGACTGGATTCTATTACAATGTCAGCATCTCGAATGCCCGTTCTTAAGAGGCTCAATGTCAGATTCGTTAAGGAGCAACCACTAGTGGGGATCACTATTGGTGCGTGTTTACACGTAACTCCTGAAACCGCTATATTAGTACGCACACTTAAAGCGGGTGGAGCTAAAGTGATTCTCTGCGGGTCAAACCCATTAAGTACACAAGATGATGTTGCAGCGGCACTTGTCAAAGATGGTTTTAATGTTTACGCATGGAAGGGAAATGATGCGGAGTATTATGATTGTCTACGACTTACACTTGCACATAACCCCAATATTCTAATTGACGATGGTGCGGATTTAATTGTCACCGCTCACGCAGAGGAGAAAAGCCTGGTGAAAAACATGCTTGGAAGTCAAGAGGAAACTACCACTGGTGTAAAGCGATTAAGGATCATGGAGCAGGAGGGCGCCCTTCAAACACCGGTCATTGCTGTCAATGATGCTAGTATAAAAATGATGTTTGATAATCGCTATGGGACAGGACAAGGCGTGGTCAGTGCAATTAAAGCTTTAAACGTTCTTTTTGCAGGCAAGAGAGTAGTAGTCGCGGGTTATGGGTGGTGTTCCAAAGGATTAGCAATGCGCGCAAAAGGATTAGGCGCGAATGTTGTGGTTACTGAAGTAGATCCGCTTAAAGCTCTGGAAGCAGTGATGGATGGTTACCAAGTAATGCCCATGAAGAAAGCGATTATGAACGCAGATATGATTTTTACATCAACCGGTTGCCGAGACGTAGTGGGGAGAGAACACTTTCTCGAATTGAAAGATCGTGCGGTTCTCGCTAACTTGGGACATTTTAATGTTGAAATTAACGCACAAGCATTAAACGATGTGGCGATTCAGAAGAAGCAATTAAAGAACGATGTAGAACAATTTGTCTTACCGAATGGCAGAACGGTTTATCTAATTGCTGAAGGGCGTTTAGCTAATCTTGTCACATTAGGAGGACACCCACCTGAAATCATGGATTTAAGCTTTTCAGTGCAAGCCCTGGCTTCAGAGTTGCTGGTTCAAGATAAAAACAAATTAGCAAACCAAGTCATAGATGTTCCAGAAGCGGTTAGCCGAAATGTGGCCGCCATAAAATTAGAAACCATGGGAATTCATATAGACAATTTAACTACGAACCAGTTACATTACATTCATAGTTTCCAGGTTGGCACCTAGTACCAGCAGGGAGCAAACGATTATAAGAGAACAATCTAGAATTTTATGAAGAGGATACAATTATGACTAAAACTATTAATGGCTATGCAGGACAGTTGCTGAGAGTAAATTTAACAACTGATGAATTAACCAAGCTAACTTATGATGAAAACATTCTGAGACAATATTTGGGTGGCACCGGACTCGGAGTCAAAATTCTTTTTGATGAGGTTGGCCCTAAATTAGATTGGGCGGATCCCCAAAATCGATTAATAATTGCTAGTGGCCCTCTTGGTGGCACTCGCATAGGTGGTTCAGGAACCATCTCAATCGTTACAAAAGGTGCTCTAACGGGTGGAGTAACCGCTGTTCAAGCAAACGGGTTATTTGGAGCATATTTGAAATTTTGTGGTTATGACGGCCTTATCATTCAAGGCCTGGCTCCTCGATGGCGATACCTGTATCTAGAAAATGATCACGCAGAACTCCGAGATGCGTCCCATCTTCTTGGTGTAGATACTTATGACATGGCAGATAACCTCAAACGCGAGTATAACAAGACCGATTATCAAGCAAGTGTCTTATCCATTGGTCCCGCAGGTGAAAAGGTTGTCCGTTTCGCCTCGATTTTTGCAGATAAGGGGCATGCAGCCGGACATAATGGCTCAGGGGCAATAATGGGATCTAAACGCTTGAAAGCTATAATTGCGCTTCGAGGTAATCACAACATTCAAGTGAAGGATGAATCCGCGCTTCAGTCCGTTTCTGATCAGCTGTATGAAAACGCGAAGGATTTCAGTGGAACAATAAACGGGGTCTATCGGTGGCAAACACAACAAGTCCCGATGCTGCCGGTCAGAAATTATTCCACAAACGTCTGGAATATTCCAGATAAGAAATTGACACAATTTAGTGAACAATACATCCGTGAACATTTCAATCCAAAGCCCCATCCTTGCTGGGCTTGTCGATTAACGCATGCTACAATGATGACGATTCCATCTGGTCCGTATAAGGGCATGGTGGTTGAAGAACCAGAGTATGAACAGTTATCAGCATGGGGTTCGGCCATTGATACCCAGGACATTTTCAACACGTTCATGCTCTCGATGGTCACTGATCGTGTCGGCTTAGAGAACAATGAGGCAGGGTGGCTTATTGGATGGGTTATGGAATGTTATGAACAAGGCTTACTAACCATCGACGACCTCAATGGCTTGGATATGAGCTGGGGAAATGCTGAAGCAACACGACAATTACTATACATGATTGCAAATCGAGAAGGATGTGGCAATTGGCTAGCAGAAGGTGTGATGCGTGCCTCTCAAAAAGTTGGTGGCGAAGCTGCTAACAAGGCGATTTACACGCTAAAAGGCAACACGCCTCGGGGCCATGATCATAGAACCCGATGGACAGAACTCTTCGAAACTAGCATTTCCAATACTGGAACGCTTGAAGTTGGCGGCTATATGCAGGATCCAAAAGTAATGCAACCCGGGTATCCACGCGAAGTAGTAGATAACCTCACCTCTTTACAAGGAAACATGGTTTTTGAAGACTCTTTGGGCACTTGCCGCTTTAATACAGGGACGAATATGCTCCTACTTGCGCAAGCAGTAAGTGCAGTAACTGGATGGCACTTTTCGCCACAGGAAGCGAAAACACTCGGCTTAAGAGTGGTCAACCTGATGCGTATGTATAACATCCGCAGCGGAATTCAGGGGAAAGACTATCCATCCGAACGCTATGGCTCAACACCAACTGATGGACCCTATGAAGGAATCGGAATCATGGAACATTGGGACACGATGCTACAACGCTATTATAAACAAATGGGGTGGGACACAGCAGGCAAACCCCTTCCGTCAACTCTAAAAAATCTTGGATTAGATTTCGCAATCTAATCCCTTTTTCCCTCGGTTTACATCACCTTTAGACTTAAAAGCTTTCAAGCGTTAGTCATCTTGAGCTCCATGAATAATCAAGAACAGGACACAAATCCCTATGGACAAGCACACATCCTCCCTTGCGCGCCCATTATTGCTGGAAAGCTCGGGTCATGGCAACTAACATATCGCGCAGGATCACACGGCATCGCAATTGGAGGAAGTATCAAAGTTGTTACTGACTCCGATACTGATTGGGGGGATCCCCAGTTTGACGATCCTCAATCAGAAGAATACACGACGATCACCACATCGAGTTCTTCAATATTAGCTACAGTGATTGAAGGGGGCTACCTTCAACGAACCCTCACGATTTTTATTCATCAGAACCCATTGCTGGAAAGCGAGGAAATTGTCATCCATTATGGCGATCAGACACAGGGAGGACTCGGCTCTCGCGCTCAAACCTTTGCCGAAAAAAAACGGTATTTCAAAGTGTCCGTGGACATCTCTGGAACCGGGACATATCTCGATCTTTCAAACATACCTTTCTTGCAAGTTCAGGGAGGTCAAATCCATCAACTATCACTCATTGCACCAAGCCTTATTCAAGTTGGACGCCCCTTTTCAGTTTTTGTCCGTGCTCTTGATAGTTTTGGAAATCCTTCAACCACTTATCGAGGAGAACTCACGTTAAGTCCAGTAGATCACACACGTTTTCAAAACGGAAAGTGCGCGATAGAACCAGAAAATCATGGCATCCAACGAATTGATGGCGTGAGTATTCATCGCGAAGGAATCTACCGCTTAATGCTCTGTGACGAGATGAACAGACTATCTTGCTGTAGTAACCCAATTCTGTGTTCTAACGAGTCGAGTTTCTCTTCTCTATTCTGGGGAGACATGCATGGACAAGTTAAACACGCGGAGAAATTATCTGAATACTTTCAATTTGCACGGGATGTCAGTGCAATCCATTTTGCGAGCCATCAACGCAACGATCATGAAATCTCTAACTTGGATTGGTTGGAGACAATACAAGTCGTCAAACGATTCAATGCACCAAGCAAATTTGTTGTTTTTCTTGGTTACGAATGGTCAGGGGAACCGGCAGTGGGTGGTGATCATAACATTATCTTTCTTAACGACGATCAATCCATTCGTCGTTCAGGACATGAGATGATTGATGATAAATCTGATAGTGATACCGATCTCCATCATATCCAGGATGTTTACACAGAATTTTGTGATAAAAATGTCCTAATTATTCCTCATGTTGGTGGTCGACCTGCCAATCTCGCATTTCATGAACCAAATTTAGAGCCCGTTATTGAAGTTCACTCCACACATGGTACTTTCGAATGGTTTCTCACTGAAGCATTGAACCGCGGTTATCAAGTGGGCTTTATCGCTGGTAGTGATGATTATAAACTTCGGTTAGGTGGTGCATATCCTGGTATAGGAGATCGCCGCTTTGTTCGAGGGGGGTTAACCGCAGTTTATGCTCCCCAATTAACTCGAAAAAACCTCTTTGAAGCGATTAAAGCAAGGAGATGCTACGGTACAACTGGAGCTCGTATTATTATAAAGACTTGGTCGGGGCTTTTTCAAATGGGTGATGAATACGCAACCAGTGATCCACCAACAATTGGGGTTACTGTCTGTGGAACTGCTCCTCTTGATAGCGTAGAATTATTCCGAGGGCTACTAAAAATTTATGATCTTCCCCTTGTAACAGAGGTCAAACCATCTGACCGGGTTCAGATTCAGTGGGAAGGCGCGAGTCGGAAAAGCTCATATTCTGGGGTTCTGTGGGAGGGTACAATAACAGTAGCTCCAGGCACAATCGGTTCTCCAACATTTATGCCTTTAGATCGCGGAGACGAGTTCTTTCACATACATGAGCAGAGCATAAGTTGGCACACCTTTACTTGTGGAGACCGGGATGGGTTAAGTTTCATAACCAAGAACAAAAACGCCGTGCTTCACCTCACTTGTGGTTCTATACCGCTAGGGAGTATAAAACTAGGTACTAATCGACGGATAAGTGCTCCTTTACATCAAGCTGACAAAACGATGCTCCAGATTCCAGTTAAAGATCTAACATTAGAGCCATTAATCATCGAAATTGGTCCAGAAAAACGTCGTCTAATTCTTAAGCGAGTACCTCAAGACACCAATCCAAGAGATGTAACCTTCACGTTCCTCGATTCACATTTCCAAAAAGGAATAAATGCTTATTGGGTACGAGTAACACAATTGGACGGCGAAATGGCATGGAGTAGCCCCATATTCATCAAAAAACCTGAAATTCACGCGATATAGCAAATTATGGTGTTTAAAACGTCCGGGAAGCGCGGGAATTCATATTCTTATGAAATATTCAACGATCATATTGCCGAGGAGTAGTCATGCAGAGTCCAGCACTACCAAAGTACATTGAACATCCGCTCATCTGGCCACACACAATAGAGTTTCGACTTTATCAAAAAAATATTGCGACAGCAGCCCTCAATCAAAACACATTAGTTATTCTTCCAACCGCATTAGGCAAAACCGTGATTTCAGCCATCATAGCGGCTGATATGCTATATCTCTACCCTAATGCCAAAATCTTAGTAATGGCACCAACCCGTCCACTTGTCCTCCAACATAGACGTCGGTTTCACCAGTTTTTAAAGCTGAGATCAAGTGACACGCTTTTACTCACGGGAACCACGCCACCGAGCCAGCGTAAGCCACTATGGGATAGCAACATCAAGGTCTATTTTGCGACACCCCAGGTTGTTCGTAATGATTTAGCTTCATCTAGTTTATCGCTAACAAATTTCAGTTTACTGATCTTTGATGAAAGCCATCGCGCGGTGAAAAACTACGCTTATACAGACATTGCTAAACAGTACATCGCGACAGGATTCTATCCCTTAATTTTAGGACTAACGGCATCACCAGGCCCCGATCTCCAGCGAGTACTGGAAGTCTGTAGCAACCTATACATTGAACATATGGAACATCGGAGCGAAAAAGACGTCGACGTGATACAATATCTTCAACCAATAAACATTGAATGGAAACGAGTTACCCTTCCTCCCGAATATGTACAAAACGATCAGCAGATCGATAGAATGCTTCACCGACGCCTCTCCTGGCTATATTCTAACAGACTGCTAAAACGCCGGCCAGAATACGCTACAAAAAGTATGGTGATCGCTCTCGGCACTGAACTACGATCAATGCTCAATGAAACTGCAGTAGAAGAACGAGGACGTATCTACTCAGCTATTATTAACCAATCGATGGTCCTCACACTTTATCATATGAAAGAATTGCTTGAAACCCAAGGAATCCACGCCTTTATGCCTTTTCTCAAGAAAATTGAAAGAGAAAAAACACGGAAGAAAAGCTATAACCGCTTAGTAAACGAACCTGAATACCAAAATATTCAAAAACGCGTTTCTACTTGTCAGACCCCTCATCCAAAGATACCCCTCCTTAAGCAACTAGTACTTCATCAATTACAAACAAATCCATCATCACGGATTCTTGTTTTTACACAATTTCGGGATACAGCGAGATATCTCGTAAATGAATTCAATGCATTTAACAAACAGATACGAGCCAAACGATTTGTCGGACAAACCAATAAACTTCGAGATAAGGGATTAAGTCAGGATCAGCAAGCCTCTCGGATTGAAGAGTTAAAACAAGGAGCATTAAACGTCTTAGTAGCAACATCCATCGCAGAGGAAGGACTTGATATACCGGCTATTGATCACGTATTCTTTTATGAACCCATCCCAAGTGGAATCCGGTACATCCAGCGACGAGGAAGAACTGGACGAAAGTCACCAGGCAAAGTCACGATTCTTGCAGCGGATAACAGCTTAGACATGATCTACCTATATGCAAGTACACGACGAGTCAAGAAAATGTTAAAGATGGTTCAAAACGTCAATGCGAAACTTCATAAAATAATGAGGCTTCGACCAAAACCCCCGGCAACACCTATGACACCTCAAGATATTCAACATCTGGAACAGGAAGCGAAGCACGACGACTTCAACAAACCCAATACTCCCCCAGAACTAGAAGCAATACAGAAACAGCATAAACAAATAACGAAAGCGTCACAAAAAACGTATTTAAAACTACTCGAGACTGGAGAAGAAGGTCTCGGATCTCCACAACTCGAAGAAGAAATGAAGCGTGAGGGAATCCCTCCAAACACACTTCAAAGCGCATTGAATTCCCTTCAGAGAAACAAACTGATCACTCAAAACAGGTTAGGCCATTACCTCACGCGCGCAGCGCAGGACCAAGGCGAAACATTCGACATTCAAATTGAAAAGATTCTTTCCGGATCAGCAATTGTTTTAGTAAATAATCAATGGCGAGCACGCCTGAGTCCAGAAAATTATGATGGACCTCGATCCTTGATTAAAAAGAACAAAAAATTGCGTGTTACGGCCAATTTATTTCGTGTGGCTGGAACACTTTGTATAAGAATCAAGAGTGTTAAACAAACATTGAACTAAAATACATGTGCAAGATTATAAAAAAATTGGGTAGCATATTTCTCTCGAAAGAGAGCTACTTAAGATTGCGGCTTCTTGGGGGGCCCCCTTAAACCGCGTATAACTTTTGGAACTACATAGCACCATAGAACTTACGTTTCTTTTCCCATAGCTCAGCTACCAACATGTCTCTGACCGCTACTCGAATGGCTTCTGCCCGATTAGGATAAAAATTATCGTCCACGAGCTCGTCTAAATCGCTTATATATGTTTCTGGTAGATGTATGGTTATTAGTCTCATGTTAACCCCACCTCTATTGCTT
>JAOZHK010000012.1 GCA_026014905.1 Candidatus Bathyarchaeota archaeon | reverse complement strand
GATAATCCATACCCGCAATTGATCTTGTGGTGCCTATGCCAGTTAATCTACATCTGAAATATTCTACACCTTTTATTGTGTTTTCATTCTCTACTTGGAATTGACAGACCCTTTCATGACGCTTTATCACACCGACTGTTTGGGAATCGGATGTTTCAGAAGTTGGAAAAGTAGTCGTGCTTCTACAAGAGGGGCATGAAAAATCTGGTCTATTTGGTACGAATTTTAAATTACAGTTTCTACATGTCCAAACCTTCTCATGCCGTCGCGTACGACCTAACCTATCTTCGTCACTATCCCTCATCATCCACTCGTCATTAGGCATCATAAGATGGTCATTATTTTTAAATCATATAAAATGTTTATCGCGCGCATGTTGAGAGGTATAGCTCATAGCTTAGCTTCAAGAACTTTGTAATAAAGAAGCTCAAGCGGCTGTGGCAAGGCGCGCGCGCACACGTACACACAAAAACACACGCACGCTAATCTTTGTGATGTTTCTCCACCAATGAGCCGGGCTACTCGGTCTCGATTACAGGATCACTTGGCCATTTGGCTATGAAGTACCTGACCCATAATATCATCAACACGGTAGGCAATACACCAAAGGAGAAGAAGAAGTTGAATGCGAGCCACGTTTCCTGAGGTGCATAGATCTTTACATATCTCGTTAGCGAGTATACAAAGGCGTTCCCAAGCCAGTGGACGAGCATCGCAGGCCATAGGCTGTCAGTTTTCAGAACGGAGTAGGCATAGAATATCCCAATGATCGTGGCCCACCCCACCTGGGCCAGCACCCACACCAGCTCCCGACCCATCGAGAGATTCATGATGTGCATCATTCCAAAACCAAAGGAGGTGATCGCAATGGATTTTCGTTTCGAATAATGGAGCATAAACAGGGGAAGCATCACCCCTCTCCACCCGATTTCTTCCAGCATGGAGGGCATGCTTCTGAAGATCTCATTGGATTTGGGGGGCAGGTCGTGGGTCAGGTCAAACACATTACTCATAATCCAGGAGAAACTCAGCGATTTGCCCTCGACAACCCGGTACAGGATAGTTCCAGTCGCCTGGCAGATGGCAAGAATGATCCATGAGGAAATCACCAGCGCCAGGATCCGAGCCAGGGGTTTTACCCGACTTAAGCGGATATCGGAGAGGTATTCAAAGTAGCTGCGTTTTCCATATGGAATTCGGAAATAGAGCGGTACCAGGACGAAATAGAGGACAAATGTCATGAAGACAAATGTGAAATCCCCCAGTCCCAGATTGGATCCCACTATCAGCAGGACTATGGTGATAAATACCATCGCCACCATGGATATCCAGGGGTGCTGGGAGTACTGAAACCCGTTTTTCACAGATTTCTCGGTATAAGATTGATTTTTTATTTCATCTAGGAAAGAGCGCGCGCGAATAATTTTAGGATAGAACTTCTTACAATGCTTTTCACTATTCAATTTCAACCAAATCTCATTCATTGTTTTTCCCGATCAACACGCATTGGATTATCAAGCGATGTAGGATATATGTGTGACATATGTCGCGCGCGCGGCAGGTCACATATCTACGCCCGTGCGTCCACAGATAGAGGCCAGCCCAAGCTGTTTCAGCCTTATTTTATCCCCTATCCTCTGTGACGGACACGCCCTATACCGCAGTATCAACAGTTCCTATGACGACATTAGGGAAACCAGCTCCATCATATTGGAGCTGAAAAAGCCTCTGCGAACGAAATTGTGTGTGTGTGGTTAAATTTTATCCCCCAAACGCGCGCTTTATTAATCTATTATTTCACACTGTATTCTTTTTGCGAAAGGTGTTTTGCAGAAACGATAGAAGCTGAAGCCCACTAATATTGTAATTCCTCCAATGATTATTGCCAATTGACTTAACTGAGTTATTAGAAGGCCAGATGATAGTAGTCCTATCAATGGAATAATTGGGATTTTTCCTATTTGAAAAGGTGTTTTAAAGGGAATCTGCTTGTCAGGTTCTCTTACTCTTAGAATAATAGCGGATAAATTGACGGATGTGAAAGTGATGAATGTTCCTAGATTTGTGATCTCAACAACGAGGCTGAGATTTTCTAGGAGGCTAAAAGCGACTGCTAACCCCAAGGATAGAGCTATTGCGGGAGTGGGGCTTCCTTTATTTGATAAGTTTGATAGGGGCTTGGGCAGTCTACCTTCCCTTGCCATCCCGAAAATAGTTCTTGAACAAACTATCAATAATATTAGCACCGTATTAGCCGTTGCGAATAGAGCTATAACAGAGAGCAAGTTAAACGCGCTCTGACCAAGGGCTTTGGAAGCTGCTAAAGCGAGAGGTGATGTTGATTGGCTGAGTTCCCGCCAGTCGACCAAACTGACTGCAGAAAGGGCTACAAGAACATAAATAAAGGATGTGAAAATAATTGAGACTATGATTGCTCGAGGCATATCTTTAAAGGGGTTCTTTGACTCTTCTGCAAGATTCGCGATATTCTCAAACCCTATATAAGCGAAAAAGATTAGAGCACTACCTTGAAGAATCCCGTTAAAGCCTTGAGGAAAACTAAGGTAATCCATGCTTCCTAATAAAGGAATACCCAATGCGATAATAATGAGGAGCCCAACCACTTCGATTATTGTAAATACTATATTGATTTGGTTGCTAAGCTCTATACCTAAATAGTTTAAAAGTGATAAGCCAACCAGTAAAGCTAATGCAAATACTATCTTAGGAGTGCCAAATAAACCGCTTAAATAACCTCCAAAAGAGATTGCTACGGCTGCTGCTGCAACAGATTCCGTGATTATGATAATCCATCCAACAAGAAAGGAAGCCAAACTGTTTTGAGTGGCTTCTTGCATGTAGGAGTACTCAGCAGCTGCTTTCGGTATAGAGGTTGATAACTCTGCGTAGCTGAGTCCCGTAAAGGCGCTGATAAAAGCCCCCAATAGAAAAGATAACCATACACTTGGCCCCGCTAATCTAGCAGCTTCTCCAATTATAGCATAAATACCAGCTCCTAGAATGATTCCAATACCGGAGGCTGTTAAACCAAACAAGCCGATCTTTTGTTTTAAACTTGTTCCCATACCATTAGAGATCTGTGAATGCTTACTTTATTGTTTAGGTCCGCGCGCGCGTGCACGAGCGTTAATGTGCTACAAAGTAGTGGCTAAGAAAAGGTTCCTTTCAAACCCCCCACGCTCATTCTTCTTATCCAATCTCATCCTCTCAAGCTCTTCTCTTGAGACGTTACGAATATCCGCAATACGCGCGCGCGAGTCTTATACCTTCTCCAGATAGCAGACGTTGTTGATTACTGAGACCTTGATGCCGTCAAGTCCTTTGACTTCTATCCTCTTGTTCAGCTGATTCCTGAGATAGCTTGCTTCTCTATCAGCCATACTCACAGCTACTAATGCATCAGAACCAGCCATGAAAGTATCCAGAAGGGGGTCGTACTTGCTGCTTCCCTTCCTGTACTGTCTAGAAGGTTTCGATTCTACTGGTTTAAGGTTGAATTTTACTTCACTCATCTTATACCATCAAATCTATCATTTAATGTTATTAAAATATATTCGCATAAGTGATAATCATAAGGTAATAATCTTGTATTCATGTGCAAGTAACGTCATAAATCCCCGCAGCTCCGCATTTTTACTACTCTCTCCAGATCAGGAACATGGGTTGCGTTTATCAGATAAATCGTATTCAACCTCTCAAGAGTGGCATGGGGAGAATCACAAGTGGAAGCATGAGGACACGCATTCAAGACTATATGAAAATGCTCAGAGGCACATTCAGAGCTGCGCTAAAAGAAGATGAGCTACAAGAGGCGTTCGATCAGTTATGGCCTACCTGGTCTTCTGAGATGGCGGCGATGATATACGCTGAGGTGCTATCTGCGTTGGATCTCCTGATATTGACGGCTACAGTGGACAATCGAAGGGAGATAATGAAAATTCAACAGAGCCTTCGCGAAGACAAGCCTAGATAAACGCATGTACAATTAATGGTGTATACGTGCGCGCTGCGATAAAACCATATCTTTATCGGGATAGAGTCGGGTTTTTTGTCTTTATTTTTAGGTAGATCGGTGACCAGCGCAGGCACATACGCTCATTCCGCGCGCGCGACAGCCAGCCCTCCCCTTTCTTTATGCCTCTAGGATCAGCATCTGAGTGGTTTCGAGAAAAAGATGGGGGGATTGTATCCATCCACTATTTTCTACGCCGTAGCAGCCAGAGTGTGACGATCCCTGCTGTCAGACCTAGGATGATTGTTTCGTAATGGAATCCTGGGATACGCTCCCAAAACGAGGGTTCCTCGGG
>JAOZHK010000187.1 GCA_026014905.1 Candidatus Bathyarchaeota archaeon | reverse complement strand
ATCGAAAAACGCCTATTCGCGATCTCTGTCTGATAAAAATCACTGGAATACCTGCTTTTCTTAAGGTTTTTCTCAGTTCTTTATCATTTGTAGCGATATAACATTGGTTGTTTTGAGCGTAGGTTGTTATCGTTTGGTCAACGTCATCGGATGCCTTCGATTGAACAACTATTGTTCTGAATTTTAATTGCTTGTCGTGAATTAATTCCAGGACTTTCTGTGCTCTATGTTTAATCTTGTTTGAAGCACAAACAGTGAGATGTTGTATTTCTTCTAAAACTGGACTGAGTACAATTTTCTCGATACGTTGGTTAACTGCATCTTCTATAGCTTGAAATATATCACCTTTAAAATCCAGGGAGTACATCAAGAAGTTAGTATCGAAAATTATTTTAATCATTCTCTACGTCATGAAATCTGCCAATAGGTTATATTACTTTTCCAAACCCGATAAGCCGCCAACCTTCTCCAATTCGTCGACTAACAGCAACCTGAGTATCAGGTCCTGCACATATAGGTCTTCGCAGTGCCACATCAACAATATCTCGTTTTGAGGCAGTCACCGCTCCTGCAGTTACTGCTGTTCCAACATTTAGTACGAGGGCTTCATTTCGACGAATATTATCGACCTTTAAAAGTTCTTTAGTACCAATCGCTCTTTCAAAAAGCTTAACATCTATGGTGAGATCGTTTAGAACAGGTGGGAGATTATCTGGCTTACCAATAATGTTCCCAACAAGACTATCAGCTTTAGTTTGCGCTGGATCCAATAAGGTTCCAACTCCAATCAAACCACCACAAGTAGCTTTTTTCACTGTGTGTTTTCCTACATTGAGACTGACAATATCAGTGAATAACGGTTCGTACAGAACTTTTCCCCCTCTTTCAATACGAACTCCAGGTCTAATTTCTATTTGATCATCTACTTCAAATATGCCCTGGGAGATGGAACCTCCAATGACTCCTCCCAGTATCTCATCAGCGGGAGTGCCCGGTTTATTGACATCAAAGGATCGTAAAATGGGCATTAAGGGTGGCTTGTGATCCTCCCGGGGAGGAGTGGGGATGATCTTCTCGATCATCTCAATTACTTGATCGATATTGACCGCGCGTTGGGCGCTTACAGGGATGATGGGTGCGGGTTCAGCGATTGTGCCTTTAATGAAATCTTGAATTTCTCGATATCTTTGCATAATTTGATCTCTTTCAACCACATCGATTTTATTCTGAACTATAATTAGATTATCTATCCCTGTGATCTCAGCTGCTGCTAAATGTTCTCTATCTTGAGCTTGAGGACATCTTTCTGTTGCAGAAAGAACCAGTAATGCCCCATCCATTAAAGCGGCTCCCGAGAGCATTGTGACCATAAGACTATGATGACCTGGACTATCAACAAAACTTACAGCTCGAAGAAATGTAGCTGGGGATCCACATTGACTGCAAGTCTCTGAGTTGCCATATAACCCACATTGTTCGCATTTATAAAACATAGCATCTGCGTATCCAATACGGATAGTTATTCCCCGCTTTAGTTCCTCGCTATGACGAGCCGTCCATTGACCTGTGAGCGCTTCAACTAGAGTTGATTTTCCATTATCAACATGTCCTAAGGTCCCTATGTTGACTTCAGGTTGAGGAACTGATTCGAGAATATCTCCGTCTTTTGACACGACAGGCACCGAAATTTGGTTTTACAGTATACGAACTCTACTAGATAAAGATATTGACTTTCAAAAAATGGGCATATTGTTCATTGATGTAAAAGACTTTCAGTCTTTTCATTCTTGGCTGCTTAGGATGATAAAGGGTTTATACTCTTGTGTGCATTCAATACTTATCGCCACTTTTTTTACTCGTGCGTGGAGGATTGTATTTGGAAAAACTTGAATTTGGCATAAAAGTACCCACTTTAAGTGAAGAGGGAGTAAAAGGTAAAGAGTTTGTTAACAGTATTCAGCAATACTTGTCAGAAATTCCACCCAACTTTACCACATTATGGGTATCCGACCACTTGATGACGTGGGTGAAGAATCAACCTGAAAATGCAGATGCACTAGAATGTTGGAGTGTAATGAGTTATTTACTCGGGACATACCCTCACATGAAGGTAGGTAGCGGAGTATTATGCAACTCCTTTCGAAACCCTGCCCTTTTAGCGAAAATGGCCGCGACTCTCGCTGATCTCGCTCCAGGACGATTAATTCTGGGAATTGGAGCTGGGTGGAGTGAAGTAGAGTACAAGGGTTATGGATATCCTTTTCCCCGTGCAGCTGTGCGAATCGGGCAATTAGAAGAAGCTGTTCAAATCATTAAAAAAATGTGGTCTGAAGACCAAGTTACTTTCTTAGGCAAGTATTATACTATTCATGAAGGGCGTTGTTTTCCTCGACCCCACCCCGCTCCTCCTATAATGATAGGTGGAAGCGGAGAACAGTTAACCTTACGTGTTGTCGCAAAATACGCTGACTGGTGGAACGGGCACGCTCAATCCATCGAACACTTTCAACACAAATTAAATGTTCTAGAGAAACACTGTAATAATGTTGGGCGTGATTACGAATCCATTATAAAAACCGTAGAAGGATTTGTAGCAATTGCGTCTAGCCAAAACAAAGCTAAAAAAATCGCTCAACGAGGACGACAAGCTCACTTCTGTGGAACCCCAAACGACATCATTGCACAGGTACAAGAATATCTAAATCTTGGAATCAAGCATTTCATGCTGAGGTTTCTTGATCAACCACATTCAGACGGATTAAAGCTATTTGCCGAGCAAGTTATGCCATCTCTTCAAACTTAATTAATCGGCAAACCAGTGTCATTGACAATCTTCCTAGCATTTTTCATTCCTTTCACGTATGATTCATCAGGTTTCATCTTGACGAAATCCAAGGCACGCGCGCGCGTATTGTCGGTAGTGAATCATTTCTCCCAGTTTGGAATCCCATGAAACCACGTGGATCTTTACTATAAGCATATGGGTATACACGCACTATAGGAGCTGCTTAAATACAGGCTAGGAACCTATCTCAAGTGAAATCAATGCAACCTTCTCTAAAGACTATGTGTGTTTCCCATCTGAAAGATGTCGATGGCTGCGTTTGCGCTGCAATAATTCGAAGCGCTATTAAAGCCAACTTCATGTTAACAAATTATGGAAATATAACGACCTGTTTCAGTAAAATTCGACAAAACTATGGTCATGTATACATTTGTGATCTAGGACTCAATGAAAATCACATAAAGAGTATCAATCGAGTACGACAGTTTGCAGAAGTGACATACATAGATCATCATCAGCTCGATCCAAACCTGATCGATACCTTACAGGGACTTGGTGTAGACGTTATTCACGACACTCGTGATTGCGCGTCAGTTCTCACATTTCAGTTATTTCATAAATTGTTACCTCATGAAGCAGGTATTCTCCCATGCTATTCTGCTATATCAGATCGTTTAGAACAGGGACCACAAGCACAGGCCTTACTGAATCAATACGATCGAGATTTCGTCTTATTCGAAACAATGCTCTTAACCTATGCAATAGAAAAAGCTGATATAATTTTCAAGAAACGGGTTGTAAATCAATTAGCCAAATTAAACTACCCACATCAAATAAAAGACGTCTCTGTACTCGCTCTCGAGCAGTTATCTAAAATCACTGCATTGCGACAAGATCTCCCTCTCAAAGCGAAAGCATTGCATAATTTAACGTATATAGAAATGCCTGGAGAATCACTTGGAGCCATCGCAAATTTACTTCTCGATGTCTGCAATGCTGATGTAAGTATAAGTTATAATCATGATCCAAACAAAGCTCATTCAGACCTATCAATTCGAGGAAAATCCCATATGCAAATTGACCTGGGAACGCTTACTTCAGTTATCGCTAAACAGTTGGGGGGGTTTGGCGGCGGTCATGCTCTTGCGAGTGGTGCCCGAGTTCCATCTGATAAAGTTATGGATTTTATCAAATCGTTGGATTCCCATATTACTCAGATAACAAAAAGATAGCTACACGCGCGCGTTGTATGAGATAAAAGCTTGACGAAAATGAGTAAAGACCTCGTATGTCTTGGGATTGAATCGACAGCACATACTTTTGGGATAGCGATAGCTACTTCTAAAGGTCGCATTCTAGTAAATTGTAATTCAACATATACAGCACCTAAGGGAAAAGGGATTCATCCTCGTGAAGCAGCTCAACATCATTCTGAAGTCGCCCCTGATATCCTAAAACAAGTCATTAAGCAAATATCGATACCACTATCTAATATCGATATTATCGCTTTCTCAGCAGGTCCTGGACTTGGACCTGTCTTGCGTACAGGAGCAACGCTGGCACGAGCCTTAGCCCTCCAACTGAATAAACCATTAGTTCCGATTCATCACGCGATAGGACATATTGAGATTGCAAGTCTTTTCACTGGAGCGCATGATCCCTTAGTTCAACTTGTGTCAGGAGGTCATACGTCAATTATTGCTTTTGGAGAAGGATACTGGCGAATTTATGGTGAAACTCAAGACATTACTCTTGGTAACCTTCTTGATGTATTTGCTCGTTCCGCGGGATTGTCTTTTCCAGGAGGCAGAGTTATCGAGTCATTAGCGAAGAAGGGTAAGCAGTTAATAGATCTCCCATATGTCGTGAAGGGTAACGATGTATCTTACTCTGGGCTTTTAACCGCTGCAAAACACCAATTCGACAAAGGAGTAGAATTGGAAGATCTGTGTTATTCTCTGCAAGAAGTTGCGTTTGCCATGTTAACAGAGGCAACAGAACGAGCATTAGCTCATACTGAACGATCTGAACTTTTAGTTACCGGAGGCGTGGCTGCAAATAAACGCTTGCAATCAATGCTTCAAGAAGTCTGTCAAGAACATGGAGCTTCTCTTTATATTGTTCCTTTAAAGTATAGCGGTGATTGTGGGGCTCAGATCGCTTGGACTGCCATACTGGCGTATCAGAATGGGCTAGATGTATCTGTGAAAGACAGTATTGTAAAACCAAAATGGCGTTTCGATGCAGTTCATATTCCTTGGCGGTAAAAAACAATGATGCTGAGAAAAGGTGCTGAAGCAAATCTGGTTCTAGAGACATGGTATGGAATCGAAGTAATTAAAAAAATCCGTATCCCCAAACTCTATCGACATCCTCAGCTTGACTCCAACCTCAGGCGCCAAAGAACAATTCGTGAAGCGCATATGATTCATGATGCAAAAAAAGCTGGAGTCCTCACTCCAAGAATATTTTCCATTGACATTCATCAAACCATGATTATCATGGAATATATCCGAGGAACTCGAATGAAGGAGTGTCTAACTCATGCAAGCTCTATCAAATCAAAACAGATATGTATTCAGCTGGGTGAAATAATTGGGAAATTACATGCTCACGGGATTATTCACGGGGATCTTACCACATCCAACATTATTATTGATCCTCTAGATAATTTGATTCTCATCGATTTTGGTCTTGCAGAATACTCTATCGAGATTGAGAAGAAGGGAATTGATCTGCACCTTCTTAAACGAGCTCTGGATAGCACGCATTATCAAAACACACAAGAATATTTCTCTCATATAATGCGCGGCTATACTAACATCATAGGCCAACAAATCGCCTTTCAAGTGCAAAAGCGAGTCGATGAGATTGCGAAACGAGGTCGGTATACGGTGAAGTAACTTTGACGAGTCAACAGACCCCAAAAAAAACTCTAATTTTCGCAACACATAATCAACACAAAGCTCAGGAAGTTCAAACTTTTTTCAAACCTTATCCCATCCTGATTAAACCGCAAGCATGGAAAACCTACGAGATTCAATCTGAAGACCTTCAAGAAATAGCACGCTTAAGTGTTCTCGATGCAGTTACTACCAGTCAATCCCCAACATTCGTTGAAGATACTGGATTCTATATTGATGTTCTCAAGGGATTTCCAGGTCCTTATGCATCCTATGTTCATAAAACCATTGGAAATTCTGGGATCTTACAATTGATGCGGGATCAAATCAATCGAAAAGCTTGTTTCAAGTCGGTAATCGCCTTTTGTATACCTAATTCTCCTCCAATATGTTTTAAAGGGATTATTCGAGGAACCCTTGCCCTGCAAGAAAGAGGGTCGAAAGGATTTGGTTTTGATCCAATTTTCATTCCTTCAACTGGTGATAATAAGACATTTGGAGAAATGGTAGTGTCTGAAAAGAATCCTATCTCTCATCGCGGGAGAGCCCTAACAAATTTTGTCAACTGGTTGCTGGGGAGCTTTTTATATATCGATGAGAACGATGGTAATGCTACTTCATAGTTAATCTTGTGGAGATAAACCGATGGTCATCATTATGAAGCCTACCGCAAGTGAACAGGAGATCACTTTCGTCATCAATTATATTAAACGTAATTACAATCTGCGAATTGATACAATAACGGGTGAATTTCAAACTATTATTGGGTTAATTGGGGAAGAGAATCAAGTAGATTTTGAGCTTTTAGAATTTTTACCTGGCGTAGAAAGGGCGCACCGCATTCAAACGCCTTATAAATTGGTTAGTCGATCATATCATTCTGCTGATCATATTATTGATGTGAAAGGCGTGAGAATTGGTGGTGCTTCACGTCCTGTCTTTATCGCTGGTCCATGTTCAATTGAGAGCAAGGAGCAACTGTTTCAAATTGCTGCACAGATAAAATCTACTGGTGCTGATATACTTCGAGGAGGTGCTTTCAAGCCCCGATCATCTGTACATAGCTTTCAAGGATTAGGTGAGACAGGATTAGAATTGTTAGCGCAAGCAGGGGAAGAATATGGAATGCCAACTATAACCGAAGTTCGAGGAGAGTCACAGGTAGAGATGGTAACGAAATACGCTGATATTCTTCAGATAGGGGCACGTAATATGTATAATCAAGACTTAATTGAGAGCATTGCGCGCCAGCATAAGCCTATTTTACTTAAGCGACATTTTGGAGCTGGATTTGACGAATTTCTGAATTTTAGTGAACGCGCTATCGCTGAAGGAAATCGAGATGTTATATTGTGTGAGCGAGGATTGATTCCAATTGGCAAAGGTCGACAGCATACACGTTACATGTTAGATTTATCGATTGTTCCCTTAACTAAGATTGAAAGTTACTTACCTGTCATTGTTGACCCAAGTCATGCTACAGGTCGTCGTGATCTTGTATTCTCTATGAGCCTTGCTGCCATTGCCGCCGGAGCACATGGTATCATGGTTGAAGTCCATCATCAGCCTGAAAAAGCCTTATCCGATGGTCCGCAGATGATACGTCCATCAGAGTTACAACAGTTAATATCCGCGAGCTTAAACATATTTCGAGACATCACACAGGAAACATGATCAATGATTCTTCCTGTAGAACTACGAAAAAGCATTGACACCTCCTATGATATTCACATCACAACAAACCTGTTACAACGAATTGGAGCTGATTTGCACAACAACTCCATTGGAGACCAATACGCTATTATCACAGATTCTAATGTGAAACAGCTATATGGTAATACTTTACTTTCTGAACTCGAAGACAATCATCTTTCCGCTTTCCTATTCCATTTTCCCGCAGGTGAAGAATCAAAAACCATACCGATATATCAACAATTACTCCAGAAATTAATTAATGCTGGACTTACTCGTAAATCTGTCATTATCGCATTAGGAGGTGGTGTAGTTGGTGACATCGCCGGCTTCCTCGCTGCAACCTACATGCGAGGAATATCATACATTCAGATACCGACCACTTTACTTGCCCAAGTTGATAGTAGTATCGGTGGAAAAACTGCCCTTAATCTGTCTGAAGGCAAAAATCTACTCGGGGCATTTTATCAACCTCAAAGAGTCTATATTGATCCTTCACTTCTCCTTACACTTTCAACACGACATTTTCATAATGGTTTAGTTGAAATCATTAAACATGGTGTAATATTCGACTCGACACTATTCCGATATCTAGAAATTCATATTCAAGAAATCAAAACTCAAGATATTGATACATTATCACAACTCATCTACCATTCCTGCAAAATCAAAGCTAACGTCATACAACAAGATGAACGCGAACAGAATATCCGAGCAATTCTTAATTACGGACATACCCTTGCGCATGCGCTTGAACAAATAGAGAAATACACTCTTTTACATGGTGAAGCCGTCTCTATTGGAATGAATTATGCTGGAAAACTTGCAGTTACTAAAGGCTTTTGGCATCAAAGCGAACATGAACGCCAACAACGCCTTCTGAACGCCTTCGATTTACCGTCTCATTCCCCACAGAACGTGGAGCAAGTCATTTCGCTCATGCGTCGAGATAAGAAAGGAGAAAAAGGACGAATTATGTTCGTTTTACCCACGACTATTGGGAAAATGGTGTCGATCAACGGAAATTATAAAATACCGATTCCCGAAGAAGAATTAAAAGCAACGTTATTAACTTATTAACAAACATATATAAGAGACATCTTCAACTCTTGATAATCTCAAGAGTAGTCTATCAATATCTCTCTGGAGGATACAATGTGACACGTAGAAAAGGAAAATCACATTCCCGTCGACCGGTAAGCAAAAGAGCTCCCTCTTGGACTCCATATACCCCTGAAGAAACAGAGGCTTTTGTAATTCGATTAGCTAAAGACGGGCACCCTCCGAGTATGATCGGAACGATCCTCCGTGACCAATATGGTATTCCAATTGTGAAATACATTACTGGCCAATCAATCACTGAAATAATGGAAAGTGCAGATATCAAATTAGAAATTCCTGAAGACTTAAGCAATCTACTACAGAAAGCGACTCGACTTCACCGACATTTAGCTAAAAATAGATCCGATGCTGTCAATAAACGAGCGCTCGAAATCGTATCATCGAAAATTCGTCACCTGGCGAAGTATTACCAGAAAAATGGTAAACTAGCACTAAGCTGGAAGTATCAACCAGAACGCCTCATAGCCCTTTAGGTCGCATCCATGATTGACGACTCTCGCAATCGAGACGAAATAGGGTTTCACAATAGAATTGCTACCGTGGCTCAATATTTCATAAAACAAATCAGTTCCGACTCACATTTCCGTCTCGTAACTCATCTTGACGCGGACGGACTAACCGCTGCAAGTATCATCGCCAAATGTCTAACACGGCAGGACATCATTTTTAGAATTCGCGTTGTAAAACAACTAGACGAAACTGTCGTCGACAATTTAGCAGATGAAGAACCAACGCCCATAATTTTTACAGATATTGGCAGTAGCTCTCTTGATCTATTAATGCCAAAACTAAGCAAAGAAGATCTCATCATTCTTGATCATCATCAGCCAGTCGATGTAGCCACGCCATCTCCACTTCATATTAATCCTCATTTATTTGGAATTGACGGGGCAAAAGAAATTAGTGGAGCTGGAGTCGCCTATTACTTAGCAGAAGCTATTAACTCCGCTAATAACGATCTTGCACATCTTGCCATCATTGGGGCGCTTGGCGATTCACAAGATAAAAATTCTCAACGAGCATTAATTGGATTAAATCACAATATTGTGACCCAAGCTATTAATAATAAAACCTTAGCGGTCGAAAGAGATCTATTATTTTACGGGCGAGAAACTCGTCCTGTACACAAAGCTCTCTCCTATACAACCAACCCCTTCCTTCCAGGGCTAAGCGGAGAGGAAGATAAATGTTTAGGATTTCTGGTAAATCTGGGTATTCCACTGAAACACGGGGATCGCTGGCGTGCTTTAAATGATTTGAATGATCTTGAGAAGAAGGAGATCTTTTCCGAAATAGTTAAACTTCTATCAATAAACAAACAACCTCATGATTCTGCTTTAACTCTTATTGGAGAGATTTACACTTTAATTGATGAAGAACGTGGAACCACTTTACGAGATGCCCGAGAGTATGCCTCTCTTTTAAATGCATGTGGTAGAATGGACAAAAGCGGTTTAGGCATCACTATTGCAATTGGAAATAGAGGGAAAGCCCTCGATGAGGTAGCCGCTGTACATACTTCGTACAAAAAAATGTTGGCAGAATATCTCGAATGGATTCATTCGAACCCTACATCCATCAAAGAATATAGTAATATGTATCTTCTCAATGGTATTGAACAGATAGACGAGAAATTAATAGGACCCATAACCTCCATTCTATCAAGCAGCAATATCATTCAAAATAAACCAATAATTGCTGTTGCCTCAGCAGAAAATAATCTAATTAAACTATCAGGTCGAATTCCGATATCTCCTCTGAATCACAGCATTGATTTAGGATCAATATTTCAAGAAGCAGCATTAAAGTTTAAAGGTACTGGAGGTGGACATAATGTTGCTGCAGGTGCTATTTTACCAAGAAAAGATTTCAGTACAATAGTCCACTACCTTAATGAGCAACTTGGAGACTTCAACGAACAACCTCTATTCCATTCTTGATCGTATACTCTCATTAGATTCAATTAGCTTTGGTTAAGAATATATATGGCCGTAAAAACCATTCTATGGCATTACTGAGGTTCATTAACTTGTTTAGTCTAATTTATTTAACTGATACAGTACGGATCTCGCCTGAGAAATTTGATAAAGCGTTGGAGACCGTGACTCAGGAAGAATTAAGCGCAAAATACGAAGGAATCGTCAGTAAAGAATTAGGATTTGTCATTGCAGTTACCGACATGAAAGTATCTCCTGTTGGTCGAATAATCCCAGGCGATGGAGCAACCTATCATACGGTTACCTTTACCGTTCTCACGTATAATCCCGAGGTTCAAGAAATTGTCGAAGGTGAGATTATTGAAGTTGAAGATTTTGGAGCATTTGTCCGTGTCGGTCCAATTGATGCGTTATTACACATATCCCAAGTTATTGATGATTACGTTTCCTATGATGAACGACGAGGGTCACTTCTAGCAAAGGAGACAGGAAGGATTCTTCAACAAGGCGATAACATTCGCGGACGAATCACTGTGGTTTCCTTTGGACGAGGCGGTTCCGGAAAGATTGGGATGACCATGCGTCAACCATTTCTAGGTAAGCTAGACTGGATAACTGATGATATTGAAAAAAATATCAAGCAATCTCAAAGAAAAAAAGAAACCTAACTTAAGACGTGGAAA
>JAOZHK010000271.1 GCA_026014905.1 Candidatus Bathyarchaeota archaeon | reverse complement strand
CGAAAAAACTTCGTGGTCAGCCTTTCTGGTGGGATGCATTTCAGGAGGCGTTCCCTGGGTTGTGCTATTCGCCTATTTCGTTGCAGCAATTATGTCTACAGGTGTTGAGCCGCCAGCATTCGTGTATTCGATATTCTTCATTTACTTTGCGGTGTTCAATGTCTTTGCCCTCAACATGGTGCTACAGTACAAAGGTATAGGTCGCTGGAGAGACTACCTGTACGGTGAAAGAGTTTACATTATATTAAGTTTCGCTGCAAAAACAGCACTGGCGTGGCTTGTCTTCATCGGAGTGTTCGCACCATTCTAGCGCGTGACTTCAAGTTCCCCTTTTCTTTTCACGATTGGGCGATTTCCCGCGCGCGTCAATTGATCATTCATTGATAAATTAAACGTGTAATAGAGCGGGCGATTATTTTCATACTAACTAGCTACGCATGTTACTTGTTTGCTAATTACTTCCGGTATCCCTGGGCTATTTGTATTATCAGTAGGTTTAAATAAATATAGCAATTCACAAGTGTGTTTCGATGCAATCAATCAGCGCGCGTGTATTACTCATGGAGAAAGTAAATCTGAGTACAAGATTATCGCCAATTTTAGTCATTGTATTAACTGTTTTCATAGATATCACGGGTTATGGCATTATTATTCCTCTCCTGCCATTCTATGCAACTGAATTTCAAGCAGGACCGACCGCACTTGGGATTTTGATAGCGTCTTTTGCTATTATGCAATTCTTCTTTGCACCGTTATTGGGTAAAGCATCCGATAACAAGGGGCGAAAACCGATATTGCTTCTTTCTCTTCTCATCTCGTTTATGAGTTTCACCGTGTTTTCGTTTGCCAACTCGTATCTCATGCTACTTGTATCCCGAATAATAGCGGGCACTGCGACAGAAAGAGCGGTAGCACAAGCGTACATTGCGGACGTCACTGACCGCACAACACGAACAAAAGAGATGGGAAAAATAGGTGCCGCTTTTGGTGCAGGGTTTATTATCGGACCTGCCATAGGAGGCGCCCTTAGCACCTATGGATTTTCGATTCCCGGATATGCTGCCATGCTTCTCACTATAATTAACATTCTCTTTGTCATTTCTTTCCTTCCCGAACCCAAAAACGCTAAAGGAAAAACACTAGAACCTGCAAGTGCAAGTTTAGGTTATTTACGCGGGTTCCGTAATTCCTTAAGAATACCGCTCTTGGGTCCCACACTTCTCATTCTGTTCATTGTTACGTTGGCTTTTAGTACAATACCCGTAATCGTTCCATTACTGAGCATAGACTTCTTCAACTTTAATTCCCTTGAACTATCGTATGTTTTTATCAGCATTGGGTTAATTCAAATCGTAATCCAAGGTTTCGCAATCAACCCCCTTTCCAGAAGATTTAGTGAAGAAAAGCTCATCGCGTTAGGTCCAATATTAATGGCGACTGGAACACTGCTCATGCCACTTTTTCAAAACGTGGTAGTTTTCTATTTGACTAATGCAGTATTAGCTGCAGGTTTTGGAATACTCAACACGTCGATTCCCGCATTTCTGTCAAAACGAATCTCTCTGAATGAACAAGGAAGTATACTCGGAATAGTAAGCTCTGTTGCCAGTGTTGCCAATATTCCCGGGCCACTAATCATCGGTGTAATATACGATTTTGCCGGTTCATTTATTCCATTCCTAATCAGTGCAGTGATGTTAGCTGTCGCATTTCTCGTAAGTTGCAGAGTGTACAGTGCATGCAAGTTACGCGCGCACTAAAAGAAATCCAAGAATCATTAGCATCGACCCAGCAATCCGTGTCAGAAACAACGCGCGCGCGTATAGAAGTTTTGTTTCCAGCCATCCCCTTTCTACTACTGATCAATCAAGATCTCAATATTAACAAAATATACTGGTATCTTCCCTACTTCAACACGATATTAGGAGGATTACTCTTCACTTATCTCACAATCACAAATGGTTTGTAACACGCGTGAGAATGGTTATTTAATAAAAGTTTTTATGATTCTCAAAGTCGAAGACTGTTAGGAGAGATTTAAAATATCAACACAAGCTCCAGAATTTTGTCTACCCGATCAAGACGACAATCCAGTGTGTTTACAAGACTACTCCGGTAAATGGGTCGTCTTATATTTTTACCCTAAAGATATGACAAAGGGGTGTACTCTCGAAGCCATTGATTTCAGCAGCGCGCTTCCCGACTTCAGCCAAATGAACGCAGTAATTTTAGGTGTGAGTCCTGATTCTGTAGCGAGTCACCAAAAATTTCGCGCCAAAGAAGATCTCCAAGTCACCCTACTCAGCGATCCTGACCATACAGTATTAGAACAATATGGCGTATGGCAGTTTAAAAAAATGTACGGTCGAGAATACTATGGCGTGGTGCGCAGTACCTTCCTCATTGATCCAAACACAATGATTGTACACTCCTGGCGAAAAGTCAGAGTGAAAGGACATGTTGAGGCAGTGAAGAACACATTACGAGAACTTCAAGCCACCTAGTAAGAACATGATCTTTCATGGATTTTTTTCAAACCGTTCGCCAGCGGCGAAGTATCCGAAAATATAAGCGAGACTCAATACCTGAGGACCATCTTACGCAGATGCTAGAAGCTGCCCAATTAGCCCCATCCGCAGGCAATTATCAACCTTGGAAATTCGTTGTTGTCAGAAATCCTAAAACCATAAAGGAACTCGCACGTGCAGCGAGAAAACAACATTTTCTAATTAACGCAGCTGCAATCATTATAGCATTTGCTGATGCAAATGTCTATCTACCTCCACCACCCCGTGAACCCGGCGTCCTGATGATACCTCCTTGCTTTGAAATTGACGTGATGATCGCCATCGAACACATTATATTGGCTGCAACAGCTTTAGGTTATGGTTCGTGTTGGGTTGGGGCATTCAATGAATCAGAAGTTAAACAAGTTGTAGGTATTCCTGATCGTATGAAAATAGTCGCATTAGTATCTCTAGGTATTGCCGCGGAAAATCCAAAACCTCCATTACGCAAACCATTATCTGAAATTGTATTTCATGAAAAATACAATAAAATTGATAGCACACAGCCGCCATCAATGGAGGTAAGCTAGCGAACCATACGTGCTTTCATTATATGCGTGTGCTAAAGTTGACTCGTGATATAAAGATGATTTCGGAAGCGGAGAGTCCATGCTTGAGTAAAAACACTGACTCATTTTCTCAATTGATACAGCATTATCTCAGCGACCACCTTTACCCAGTAACGATCTCAACTCTTCAGGTGAATATAGGTCGACACTGTAATCAATTATGTAAACACTGCCACCTCGCAGCGTCACCGCAGCAGAATGAGGCCATGAGTCTAACAACTTATAATAAAGTGCTTGAATTCGCCAAACGGATAAAACCAACCCGATTAGACATAACAGGTGGAGCCCCAGAACTTCACCCACATCTATATTCTTTTATTGAATCAGCTACTCGAGTTAGTAACCAAATACAAATTCGAACCAATTTAACCGTGCTTTCACAGCCGGGTATGGATTCGCTGCTGAGCTTGTTTCGTGACAATCAGATCAAAATAATCGCCTCACTCCCATGCTATTACCGAGACGAAGTGGATGCTCAGCGAGGAGACGGTGTCTTTCAAACCAGCATTCAGATGCTACAGCAATTAAATCAATTAGGATATGGGCTACGCCCCAATCTCCTTCTTGACCTCGTCCATAACCCCGAGGGCGCGTTTCTACCTCCTCCCCAATCGGAACTGGAGACTGTTTATCGTAAAATACTCCAGGAAAAATTCAATATTGCATTTAATCAGTTATTAACTATCACAAACATGCCTATAGGACGCTTCCGTGACGTTTTAGAAGCCACTCATCAAAAACAATCCTATTTAGGACGATTACGTTCCGCATTTAATCCCAACACTCTTGATAAACTAATGTGTCGACATCAGATTCACGTTGGACCTTCGGGAAGACTCTATGACTGCGATTTCAACTTTGCATTAGGTATCCCTACAAAAATCAGTGTAGATGACCTCCAACAAATCTCTAGTAACATGCTGCTAACTCGTGAAATCCTTACAGGTGATCATTGCTTTGGATGTACCGCAGGATCGGGATCCTCTTGTGAAGGAGCGCTTAGCAGCTAATGCCAAGTTCTTATCCACCATGTCTCCTGCTCCTTGTGAAATATCCGCTTGACAGTTATGTTAAAACTCGATTAGCACAAAATTTAGATCCACATCTTGTTTCCGAATTGTATAAAGCGCTTGTCGAAGACATCTTAGTGTCCATTAAAGAAACTCAACTACCCTTACGCATATATTACTCCCCGAATCATATGTTGCCCCACTTTCTCAAATGGCTGGGAACAGAGCATCTATTCTTGCCTCAAAAAGGAAAGCACCTTGGTGACCGCTTAAAACACGGAATTCAAAGCACATTTAATTCCGGGTTTACTTCAGTTATTGCTCTCGCGAGTGATGTTCCTGATCTAACGCCCCATCTTTTATGCGCTGCAGCAAAAGCACTCGAGCATTCAGACATCGTCATAGGGCCATGTCATGATGGAGGGTATTATCTAATCGGATTCACTCAAACCAGTTATCATCCCCTTTATCTAACCAATATGCCATGGAGCACATCAGACGTCTTCACACAAACTTTGAACATCGCAGAGCAAGCAGAAGCAAACATTACCATTCTACCACAGAAACGAGATATTGACACCCTTCACGATTTACAATTATTTATCCAAGGAAAGGTAAACACACGGTTTCGATCATCCAACACAGGTTCATTCATCCACCAACACCTTCAATCACTCTTTGCGTGAAGGCGGTTCGTTGCACCCAAAAATACAGATCTCGGTGATTGTCCCCATTCATCGAAGAACTAAACATCTTCAAAGATTACGCGGATTCATAGTTACCAACCATTCAAAATGTGAATTAATTCTCGTCATCAATAATCCCGCTTTGAAGGATGACATTGTTACGCAATATCCCCGTGAAATTGTAATCACTGAGCCACAATCTGGAAGAGGTTTTGCATTGAAACGAGGTGCAGAGATCGCTCATGGTGACATCATCCTCTTCTTACACGCAGACTCAATCTTACCACAAAACTGGGATAAAGCAATCATCAAGCAACTTCAACAGCCGAATACAGTTGGTGGAGGCTTTGCATTGAAGTTCGATACCTCTACCATCTTTCTTGAGTATCTCGTCAAATTCTCAACAATTCTATTTCGCCTCACAGGTGAACTCTGGGGCGACCGAGCGATATTCGTTCGATCTAAAATCCTCCGAAAATGCCTATCAGCTCTCAATGTGCCACTCTTCGAAGATATTCGCTTATCAAAATGTATGCGAAAACAGGGAACAGTCATTCTCCTTGATAAACACGTAACAACAAGTGCCGCCTCCTTTCAACAATTTGGGCATCTTCCTCACACGATTCGAATTCTACTCTCTCGATTGTGGTTTGCATTTGGAGGTGACCCTAAACGCATTTACAATTACTACTACAGAACTCACTGAGAGCACAGCGTCTGAACGTCAGCTAAGCGCGTGTGAAGAGTATCAACAAAAAATCGCTATATTCAAATAGCTGCAACATTTCTAACACTCCCCGTTGGTATCTCCATGAATTCTACTCAACGCCGCGAGATAATCGCTTCATCCCCCATCTCATTCAAGTCCTTACGACGAACCAATATTGCAGCAGGAATCTTTCATCTCGTACAAGGGCTCATAATGTTATCGCTTGGGCTACTTATTGAATGGGAGCGAGACATCTATACCTTCTATTTAGATATCAACATTACCAGTATTGTTCCACCTGTCTTTGAAGTAGTTCCCAACCCACAAATAGTATTTACCCTTGGGTATCTGGGAGTCATTCTGGCGTCGTTTTCATTAATGTCGGCGGCTGCCCATTTTCTAATAGCGTTTCCCTTGAACAACCGTTATACTGAGTGTCTAAAACAGGGGACGAATCCGTATCGATGGTATGAGTACGCGATTTCGAGTTCGATAATGATTGTTCTCATCAGTCTACTTACTGGAGTGTGGGACGTATGGTCTTTAGTGATGTTTTTCGTATTGAATGCGATGATGATTATGTTTGGATATCTGATGGAATTACTGAATCAGTTTACTGAACGTGTGAATTGGTCTCCCTACATCCTTGGCTGTATCTCAGGTGGTACTCCATGGATCGTCTTGTTTGCGTACTTCTTCTCCGCTATTTCCTCAACAGGGCTAGAACCCCCCACATTTGTGTATCTGATCATATTCATTTACTTCTTCCTATTCAACATCTTTGCGATCAACATGGTGCTACAGTATAAAGGGATCGGTCGATGGAGAGACTACCTCTATGGTGAACGATTCTATATCATCCTGAGCTTCATCGCGAAATCCATTCTTGCTTGGATCGTTTTTGTAGGAATCTTTGCCCCATTTTAAAACACTGTACGCGCAAATGCTAGCTAGCAAATAGTTCACATGCTACCTATTTTCTATAATTTGTGGCTGGTTATGATGAGATTACTCACATCAAAGCCTTTTGACTTCACTGAATCTACTAATTGGGAAAATAACCTGTCCTCCATTTGCGGGGTTCTATTCAATATCCAAAGATTCTTGCGGTTAGGCGAACCTACAACAGCATAATCATAGTCTTTACCCAATTCTATAATCCAATAATCACCATAGAATGGCCAGAAGAATGTTACTTTCAGTTTCGCTCCAGAATTCTTGTCAACCACTTATGCCTTCCCCTTTGCCTGTTTCACCTTGCTGTTCTTTCTACATTCATTGAGGACAGATATGCTGCCATCTTCAGACAACGTATATTATGCGTGCGTGTGACACCAATTTCGTGGAGTAAACAACCCTCTTCTAGATTCCTATAACTATTTTGCTACGGAAATTTTATCTGAAATCAATTTTGATATAGTTTCAAGTTTATTTTTGCTCGACATCAATCTGTTGTGTTATTTCCTCACACCAATTCAGTATGTGTTGTTCAGACTGTTCTCGATTTTTTACATTATCTTTTATTCCCAATTCAGCCACCGGAATTTCAGGATGAAGTGCTTCCTTAAAATTCGCGAGAGCTTTTGCAGGGTTATTTCCTTTAAGCGTTACAAAAATAGCCACTTGTTTGCCTGAGAATTCGTTTTTCGCGATAAAAGCTCTTATGGCAGGCGTTATTCCATCAGACCATACTGGGGATCCAATAATAATGAAATCATAGTTATCGATTGTTTTGGATAAGTCTATCTCAGTTAGTTTTTTTCTACGCGATTCATAACCGCCTGTTACAAATGCAAGTATTCCTTTTCGACTTTTTTTGTCAACCACTTCACACGTTTCTGCGCTTAACTGTTCAGCAATTTTTTCAGCTACAAACTGTGTAGTGCCTGTTCTAGAATAATACGCAACCAATATTCCCATTGAACTACCTCATTGAATTACGTGAGAGCAAATGGCGATTTCACTTTTTCATTAATTAAACTTTATCGTCTCAAGAACGTTCTTAACATGACTAAGAGTAGCGCGCGCCACTTCGTCATCGTTCACTCTTGGCAGTCCGTCTCCTGAGGGGCATTCATCTTGTCGCTGATCTCGGTCACGGCCTGCTCGAGATCCTCCGCTGTCCGCATCGAGGTGGCGGTTGGGACGCTCGTCGTGACGAAGTGCTGCGCATATGGGAAGCACGCGGCCTCGAACGGTATCGGGTTCAGTGCGCCAGCGCCGAACGTGTTGGTGCATAGCAAGATATCGTCGAGCGGGAGTTTCAGCGCCTGCGCCATCTCCTTCGGATCGAACACCAGACTGAACGGCTTAGTGCATTGCTGCAGCTCACCGCCGTAGTCTACTGAGAGGTTACCCTCGACCCACAAACGCTGATCGAGTTCCGTGAGCACACCATTCTTCAAATCGGCGACGAGAACGAGGCTGTTATCGGACTCCGCGCTCACGACATCAACGATGATCTCTCCGAGATAAGACGTCGTGACTACCGAATGCGACGTGCTCGGGCCAATGAAGCCCTGGCTCGGATCGTAGCTGTGCGTGTTGCTCTCATAGTCAGTGATGATCCAAGAGAGAAGTCCGGTCTCGCAGTTCTCAGCGATCAGGTAAAACTCTACACGGCTCCCCCAGAAGACGCTTGTGTGGACGTTGAAGGCGCTAATGATCGCGCACGGACGTTTGAGGGTATTGCCGAACATCGCTGAAGTGTACAAGCTGTAGTTCGGCGGCAAAACCCGCTCGGCTGCCTCAGTATCGGTGATCTCAAAGGCGAGGAACACAGCGTACGGTTCGACTACGAAGCTCATGTATGGGTTGTTGCGCGCTCCTCTGTTGACGATGTACCGTTGCAGTCGGAGCGGCAGCTTGCGGAGAAAGGCGCTGCCCTGGGTCACGGACGCGACTCTGGAGGGTACAACCAGCTTCTCGGTAGTCTTGATGTAGCGTCGAAGATCCTTGGCTTTCATGTTTTCTCCTCATCATACGCGCGCGCTATTACGAAACATACCTTTTATTGAGAAAAGAACGTCTTAATATGAATAATGATTCTCGCTTACACAGATACTGATGGGTAGTAACGCAAGCGTTCGCGCGCGCGAAACGACGTATTTTCGGATGTATGTGACACCGTTCAACGATTCAGTGTACGTAGGGTTTTAGTAAAACATATCCTACCATTTTTGTTATGACCATGTTGATAAATGAGAGCGAGCGCGTGATGGAATCTTTGAACGCTATTAGATAGCACGCGGGTCACTAGTTAGATATTTGATTACGCGCGCGCTATACGCACCTTGTGGATCTCAGAGACGACGATTTTGTTTCTAGGATTGCGAAGACAACGGTTGAAGCATCGCAACTTATTGAATCCGGATTCGAGTACGTCTGTACAACACCGGAAAATCTCATGTTGTTTCGGATACGAATCTAGTGGGGTTCCCGTAAAAGTGCGGGGGGTGGGACTCGAACCCACGAAGGCCTTCGCCACGGGATATCTCAGCCCAATACCTAAGATCTTAAGTCCCGCGCATCCAATAACCTAGTGGTTATCTTTGACCTGACTCGGCTACCCCCGCTTGGCACATAACTATATTCAAGAGAATAAATATTTTTTGTGGCTTCATTTAGGTTTTTTATTTGTAAGCTATTTACGCGCGCGCTTCCTTATTGTTGGTGAGTTCTACAATAGTAGGGCTAATCAATGGAATACTAGCTTCATGAAAGATATCAAGAATATTTTTATGGAGATCTGAGTAGATTTTAGCTAATTGATTAGGTTTATCCGTGTACCCATTGATTTCATAAATTACTACATAATTTGCTAATTCAGGGATGAAGACGAAAGGACTTGGATCGCTGAGAACGTCTTCTGTTGTATGAGCGGCTTTAATGAGTAAGTCTTCAACGGTCTTGCGCGGGTATTCATAGCCAACACCAATACTTGAATGGATGACACAGGCTCCTAATGAGCTATAATTCATAATCTTGTTTGTAAGTACAGCGAGATTTGGGACGCTAATGATCTCTTCTTTAATTGTTTTAACCTTCGTGAATAGCACGTCAAATTCCATGACGTCGCCATGGACGTTATTTCCTAACTCGACGCGATCACCGACATCGTATGGTTTCCAGTTTGATAAAACAAGGCCGGCAATGAAATTGCCTATCGCACCAGCGGCTGCGAATGAAAATCCGACGCCAAAGAGTACAGAGAATATGCTGGTCAGTAGGGGTAAGAGCTCTTCTGCCCCCATGATTGTAAGAAGGCTGGAAAGTACCATTAGACCTACGACGAGGTATATCAGAAATCGGGTTGACGTTCCAGCTAGATCGATGATATCTGGTTGAAAAGAGGTTCGCCACTTGAGATCTTCGAAAAATGTTCCTAAAAACTTCGTGATGATTCGTATAAAAATGAGGGAGGCGATGATTAGTACCACTCGACCGCCATGGGTGGTAAACCATCCGAAAATGAGGGTTATAACTAATTCTGATCCGAGGGTTGTAGCGACAAAATTCAGGATCAGGAAGGTACATCCAAGCACCACGACACCATACTTGATAACGAGTTCGATGACGTTGAGAATGTCGAAGGGAACGCGTTTCTGGACGCGAAGCCATGAAAAAGTGTATTTAATAACTTGATAGCTGAACCACGTCACGATCACGATGAAGGAGCCAATCATAATCGAGGGAATGAACATATAAACGTCGTCATATACCTCGAAGACATTTGAGATATTAAGGAGAAACACTGTGAAACCGATGATAATCGTTGAATATTTCAATACGGGAGCAAAGGTATCGATTATTGGCTGAGGGAGTTTTTTCTGTTCACGGAGCCATGTTGTTAACCGCCGGATCTCATGATAGGCGATGTAGCTTACAATGACAATGACGACGCCTAATACTAGATATTGGGCATTTCGGGTAAGCAGTGTAAGAAAATTTTCATACCAGTCAGCCAAATAGCGGCTTCGCCTCGATCTCGATAGCTATAGGGTATTGAGAAATGCTGGGTTATTTAAGATTTCTTTTACTCGATCGCGCGCGTCTGGGGGTGGAGCGTTATGGTGGAGGGCGTTCTCCTAGTACGACTTGAAGATTCATTTGTTGTTGATTGCGTAGTACTGTGACCGTAACTTGTGACAAGGGTTGAGTGTACCGTTCCAGATATACGGATAAATCGTTAAAGTTACGAATCGTGGTGTTATCGATGGTTATGAGGACATCATTGACGCGAATTCCACCCGACGCTGCGGGACTCCCAGCAATGACCTCTGAGATATGGATCCCATAGGTGATATTCAGTCCGAGTGATTCTGCAGTATCACCATCCAAGTCAGATCCTATTATACCAAGCCATGGATGGTCATACGATCCTGCGGTAATTAATGCTTGGATTTCCCGGCGGATCGTATCAGAGGCAATAGCAAAGCCAACACCTGTTGATCCTGAAATTATTGCTGTATTCATTCCAACGACTTCCCCCCACATATTCACAAGAGGTCCACCTGAATTCCCCGGATTGATCGCGGCATCAATCTGGATAACATCAACGATACGGTATCCTCCTGGAGCCGAGAGGTCTCGACCTACTTGACTGACAATCCCTGCAGTGATTGTTCCACTTAATCCAAAGGGGTTCCCAATGGCGACGACAGGCTCACCTACAATGAGAGTGGAGGAATTGCCGAGAACGACTGGATGCAATGTCTCCAGGGGAAGGTTGACTTTCAGGACTGCGATATCGCTATAGGGATCTCTTCCCAAAAGAGTTGCTTTTTCTCTATTGCCCGTAGTGAAGGTAACAGTGATCTCATCAGCGTCTTGCACAACGTGATCATTTGTAATGATATGGCCATTCAAATCATACACG
>JAOZHK010000218.1 GCA_026014905.1 Candidatus Bathyarchaeota archaeon | reverse complement strand
AACAGCCCAGAATCGTGGAGTCGCAACAAGTCTTTACAATGTTGCCTCATCGACAGGTAATATCACGAAGATAGCGACAACGCCTCTCGCTGAATCGTGGGGACTGCTCTCGGTCTTTGTCCTCGGGGGTGTCACAGCGTTTCTTGCGTTGCTCCCTTCCTTAATTCGCCGACATTCACCATCCTAGCTACCACTATCACAACGATGAGTACGAGGAAGAGTAGCAAGTTTTGCTGGTGTTAATCAGCCAATAACAAGATTTTGCTCCCGTACTAAACCGCAGAGCTCACAAAACGTTTCCATGATCTCATCTGGCGCTGTCTCATTCATCGCTATTCGGTCAACGAGATTCGTGATCGTAGACATAGCCTGTGAATTCTCAGTTAAAATGTTCACGTATTTCTCGCCGCGCTTGGAGGATAAGTAGTGACTGATAGCTGCCTGGGTGGTTCCAAGTTTCTCAGCGGCTAATGTCTGTGTGAAATGGTGTTTTTCAATCAATTCTCTAGCTATTAAAGATCTACATGCTGGTAAAATATTTCGTGAAACAATTTCACATGGATTCTTCACTGCAACCACCTAGCGTCAATACGGTGTTATAGTAACCCGCTCTTTATAAATACTATTGAGAGCATTCTCGGTGTTGAGATATACGCGCGCGCGTCCGTTTTCTCTGACTACTGTTTAGCCACTTTACCTAGAAAGGATGTTTTATATTCAAGCTTCGAACTGGGTACTGACGTGAATTGCGTTGGTCGGAATAACAATCTCCTGGATAGGTCCAGGCACAGATGACCTGAAACTACAGTTTTCACATAAAGCCTTACCCACTGAACTTATCATCAAGAAATCGCGGCTCCCCCGAGAACAGCAAGTTGGGTGTGCCCGGGAATTATTATTGGCCGCGATCGCTGAATGCATCGCTGAATGGATCCTCCTTTCCCTCCGACACGCAACAATCCCCCTTCAAGAGTTTATCGTTCAAGCACATCTCAAACAAGAAATGACAACCCATACACTAGAAGGTATTATTCTAACGCTTCAGGTTGCCGTCGCTGAACGTTATCGCCTTCGAGCAGAAAAAATCATTCAGTCTATTCTGCGACGTGGCTGCTTGATGACACGAAGCATCGCAGAAGGCATCCCCGTCTCATATACTCTCCAGTTTCAGTAAGGCGCATACTTCTCGATCTGATCTGATGGAGCCTGGATCTTAAGCAAGTATTCAATGAACTTTTGGTACAATGCATCAGCTAATTCCGGTTCTTGGTCGATAATATCGTATTGTTGTGTTGGGTCCTCCTCTAGGTTAAATAACATTGCTGGTTTCCAGCTCGGACCCTTCTGAAAGCATGTATATCCCCAATGCTGGTTGGTGAAGTGGGCAACTCGATTAACACAACCTGAAAGTCCATACTCTCGGGACTCAATACAATCATCCCGAAGCAAAGGAAGAAAAGATTGGCCGTGACATCCTTGGACTGGTGGAAGATTCAGAAAATCCAGGATAGTAGAGAACGTATCTACAGGCTGAACAATCCCTTTGACACGTTCTCCCCTCCCAGTATCATCGGGCATGCGTACAAGAAGCGGAATGTGAATAATGGGCAGTAACAATCCTTTTGGACCGATCGGTTTTCCAATAAGATCATCATCGCCCGGGTATCCAAAATAGTGACCATGATCCGTCGTGAAGATAATCATAGTATTATCTTGTAATTGTAATTCATCAATCTTCTCGAGGAGTCGGCCGAACCACTTATCAACCATTGTGATTTCAGCTTTATAACGTGCGCGAATACGCGCTAACTCACGAGATGAATACAAATCAACGGAGCCAGTAACTGGGTAATCACAATCTTGGTCTAAATCGTTCCCTGAGTCGTATAATTCGATGAAATGGTTAGGAGGATCCCAGGGCTCATGTGGATCAAATAAGTCAATCCAGAGCAGAAAACTTTTATGCTTATAATTGTGATCCAGCCAATCCATAGCTTTAGTCACAGTACCCGGAGCAAACCAATCAGTTTCCACACGGCGATGATATCTGTTCCGAATAATGTTTTCATACCGTCCTCGCTTCCACCATCGGATCTTCTCTTTATTGCATGGATAGTGGATCGGGATATCCCTGTCAGTAGTAAGTCGATCCCCTTCCTGACCACGATTCCAATACCATCCCGAGAATCCCCGTGAATAGAAGTAGTTATCACGAAAAAGATGATAAGTGTCACCAATCAGCATCGAGAGAACTCCATAATGTCCCAGGGTCTCTGCTAATACCACTTCATTTGTAGGGAGGGGACTCCAACCTCGCCAAAGAAAACTGTATTTTCCAGTGAAGTGGTCCGTACGGTTGGGCAGTGTTGGAAACGATGATATGAATGCATTCTCGAATACGGCAGCGTCGCGGGCAAACCGGTCTAAAGCGGGAGTTTGCGCGAGTCCACCATAACATCCCACATGGTCACGTCGTAGTGTATCGGAGATGACTACAATAACATTCATGTTGCAGGGAGGATTTAATGTGTCGAGGCGGAAACCACCCCAAGGAAAAAAATAGCGTCCCATTTTCGGAATCGCCTCGAGTTCACGAATACTTTTTCCTCCAGATTTTTCACTCAAAAAGCAGTGCTCTCCTTCGATATTTTTGTTACAACTCGATTTCCACAAACTGAGGGCATGCTGGGCTATCGCTATATCGCGTTTCACCTGACTGTTGACACACGATCACAGGGGGACATTCAAGTTCAGCGTATAGACAGTTCTCGCATGTTTGTTCAGTTGACATTGTGATAGAATATCCTAAAGTCACAAGATATAAGATTTAGCCTTAGGTTTTTTGCGCGTACGTGCGCGCGCGTAACGCCAAGTTGATTCCAGTGCAAGGTGAATGTCTGCGTGCGTTAAGTAGCGAAATCCTTAAACTCCATCATTGCATAGTTATCCGACAAATAGCACACGCTATCGATCACACACACGCGCACATATAAGTTAACAATAATTGTGGTAATCCTTCATAGCGAATTTCAATTAAATTCAGCGAAAGGAGCGTTTTTAAAATGGCAACAAGTACTCAAGAAACAGATCAACAAGTATGGAATACCTTCGAGCAGAATCGTGATCATCTTTTCAACCAATTTCAGGAGATATCTTTCGACCAAACGACTGGACTTTCCCTTCAAGGTTTAAAGGACGAGATTGAAACATATCTGCAAGCAAACCCAGATCAACCACGCGTATTACAAAAAGCCCATGTATTCCGAATCGTTGTTACTCGTGCCCAGATAATGATCGACCCACATGACTGGTTTGTCGATAAACTTAACCATGGAGGGCACTCCTCAACTCCGCGTGCGGGAGATGAATCCAGCTTAGTGCGTAGTGTTTCTCTCAAATGGCTCCATGAAGCGATGACAGGAGCTATTACCAAAGAGTCATCATGGCTTGATCGTGCATACTCAAGCGGTCAGGCATCAGGACCCAAAGCTGGGTTGGATCGGGGACATATCTCACCGGGATGGGACTATCTCTTATCCCAAGGCCTTCAAGGATTGCTTGATCACGTAGCATTAGCCCGCCAGACTCTTGGTAATGCAATAACCGCAGAACAAGATGCATTTTACTCCGCGGTAGAAATTGTATATCACGCAACAATCCAATTGGCTCAGCGTTTCGCTGACCTCGCCGAATCAATGGTTTCTGCATATCCTCAGCATGCAGTTCGCTTACAAACAATAGCGTCTTGTTGCCGTAATGTCCCCGCACACCGTCCCCGCACCTTTCATGAAGCTTTGCAGTTCATATGGTTAATGCATGAACTTATTGAGATGGAGGGTGAACTCGTGCGTTCCATGGGTCAATTTGATCGATCGATCTACCCTTTTTATCGAGCTGATATCAAAGCTGGAGGCCTCACACCTGAACAAGCCAAAGAATTGATCAAATTCTTTTGGATCAAATTTTACTCGCGAACCAGAGGCCATTTGAATGGGAAGAATTTTGTCTTTGGAGGTCAATATCCCGATGGTACCGAGATCACAAATGAATTAACGTATCTCGCTCTCGATGCATATGAGGAATTAAATACTCCCGATCCTAAACTCTCAATTCGTTTTCTGCCATCGAGTCCCCCATCCTTGTATCAACGCGTTGCTGATTTGATTCGTAAAGGTCATAACTCAATGGTTCTAATCAATGATGAACCAGCTGTTGAAGCCCTTGTTAAACGAGGTAAGACTATTGAAGATGCTCGTTTTTATCTCCCAATCGGTTGTTATGAACCTGCTGTCGAGGGAAAAGAAGCAGCATGTACTATGAATATCACCGTTAATCTCGCAAAAGGCATTGAACTCACACTGCACAATGGACGCGATCCACTCAGTGGGAGACAACTAGGTCCCCAGACGGGTGATCCTTGTGCATTCACTGCTTTTGAGCAACTCTGGATCGCATACACACAACAAATGGATGCCTTCCTAGAAGGCGCCCTCTCATGCATCCAAGCTGCAGAACGTTATTGGCCTCAGATCAATCCTTCGCCCCTAATTGCAGGAACAATTAAAGACTGTATCGCCCGAGGACGAGATGTAGGGCAAGGGGGGCCAATCTATAATTCTACAGGCTTTGTGGGTGCAGGTTTAGCCAATGTCTGTGATTCTCTTCTTGCCTTAAAACAAGTTGTCTTTGAAGAACATCGGTTCACTATGGAATCGGTCCTTGACGCTATCAGACGGAACTTCGAGGATAATGAACTTATGCGGCAATATCTTCTTAACCGAGTGCCTAAATGGGGTAATAATCATCCAGATGCTGACGTCCTTGCTCAACGGATAGCAGAGTATTATTGCAGCAAAGTACATTCTTTCACAAATGGTCGCGGCGGAGCTTGCCAGGCCGCCCTCTTCACCTTGAATTATGCATGGAAAGGGGGTAACAAAGTCGGTGCTTTGCCTGACGGACGTCGTGCCTACGAGTCTTTAGCGCCTGGTATGGGTGCCTCTTATGGGCAAGATAAAAACGGTGTCACTGCCCTCATCAATTCCATCACCAAAATTGATGCTACAAACCTACCAAATGGAGCTGTCCTCGATATCACGCTTCACCCAACAGCTGTACGTGGTACAGAAGGTCTACAGGCATTAATTTCGCTAATTAAAACATTCATTGCCCAAGGAGGATACGCAGCACAATTCAATGTCTACGATGTTGATACACTTCGCGCGGCGCAACAACATCCAGAGAATTACGCAACACTCCAAATCCGCCTTACTGGCTGGAGCGTCTACTTCACAACTCTCTCCGTTGAAGAACAAAATCAATTTATTGCCCGAATCAGCCATGGTCTTTAAAAGCACGAATCCCGCCCCCTCTTCCAGATCACATCGACTTGAGGAACAGCTTATGACAGGGTGGATTTTTGATATCAAACGGTTCGCGGTACATGATGGACCAGGCATTCGCACGACCATCTTCCTTAAAGGCTGCAGTCTTCAATGCCAGTGGTGCCACAACCCAGAATCTATACATCCTAATCCTGAGCTCTTTATCAATGCTGAGCGATGCATTGGGTGTAACAACTGTGTTACTGTCTGCCCAAATGATGCACACTACTTAACATCAGCTGATATCAAGAGTTATGATCGAAGCCGTTGCACTGCCTGTGGTCGTTGTGTAGAACACTGTTATGCGAATGCCCTCTTGATGGCAGGTCGTCGTGTTTCGGTAGAAGATGTCATGGCCGTCATACGTGAAGATGCAACGTTTTTCGCTCTTTCAACAGGGGGGATCACTTTATCTGGTGGAGAACCATTAGTGCAAGATAAATTCGCGGTCGCACTACTCAAGCAAGCGAAATCCGAAGGCTTTCATACTGCTCTCGATACAAGCGGTTTCGTGGAGTGGGACGTCTTCGAACGTGCACTACCCTTTCTCGATCTTGTGCTCTACGATCTGAAACATATTGATCCTGCGAGGCATCAACAATATGTGGGTGCATCAAATCGACGGATTCTCAGGAATCTACGCAAACTTAGTCGACGTGGAGTACCTATAGAGATACGCATCCCCATCATCCCTACAATAAATGACGCTCATGACGACATTAAATCCACAGCTCGTTATCTGACCTCATTGAATAGTCTGCAAAGTGTCCGACTTCTAGCCTATCATCGGTTTGCAGCCTCCAAGTATCGTAGTGTAGGTCGAATTGACTGTATGCCCAATGTCCCCGTACCAACACGAGAGCAATTACAGAATATCGCCGGACAATTACGTAATCATGGCTTACAGGTTATTGTACCTGAACTCGAGTCACATTGAGTTCATCACGAATGCTATGTAGTCTATATAATTTATATATATTAATATCTCTCAATATATATTATAATGATAATTATTATATTGATCATACGTAAATATGTATTTGAGCAAGTCATATCGGAGAATCCTTAGTGCAAACCCAAGCATTGTTTATCAACCCCTTGCTCAACAAAGTCCTTCGAATACCTGTAGTCTCTCTTCACAATATTTTTAGCTACATCTCCCAAATGAGCTCCCATGCTTATGCTTTGAAAAACCTGAGTGGAGGTGAGAAAGAATGAGTGGAATAGAATCAATGATCCTTGGGTTAACTGCAGCAATCGTGGCCATTATCTTTCTAATACCAAGTCTCTACACAGTGAAACAATGGGAAAACGTTGCAGTTATCCGTTTTGGACGTATCGTGAAAGTCGTAGGTACTGGTCTCCACTTAAAAATACCCTTCATCGACTCAATTCAACGGGTCGACCTTCGCATGCAGACCATTGATCTCCATGGACAACTCGCAATCACCAAAGACAATATTTCTGTGGGTATCGACGCTGTTGTCTTCATCCGTATCGAAGATCCCACCCGCGTTATCTTGAATATCAAGAATTATTATGATGCCGTCGCAAAATATGCCCAAACATCAATACGGAACATCATAGGCCGCTACACTCTCGACGATCTCCTCGAAAGCCGCGAAGAGATAGCTACAGCCTTGAAAAATGTCATCGATCAACTCTCTAAAGAATGGGGTATCGACATCACCCGAGCCGAGCTTCAAGACATCAGTCTTCCAAGCGATATGAAGCGAGCCTTTGCAGTACAAGCTGAAGCAGAACGTGAGTCTCGTGCCATTCTCGTCAAAGCTCGTGCTGAACGGGATGCATCTACGATGCTGGCAGAAGCCGCGATGAATATGAAGGACCCCAACGCCATGCAACTGCGTATTCTAGCAACCATCAACGACGTCAGCAAAGATCAAAGCAACACCATCATCCTCGCGTTACCTCTCGAAACCTTAAAAGCCGCCGGTATTCAAGGAGTTGCAGGTTTAGCAGCGGTTAGTCCAAAATTCGAGCAGAGCTAACAACAGATAACTGGAGTATACACACAATAAAAGCACTTGCCCCACCTATTTCCCTCTTCTTTTTTCAAAGAGATCGCACATACTCAACAATTTTTTCTGACGTGTCGGATCAGTCGTGTTTTTCCCGCGCTTTTCAAGGAATAGATGCCGTGCAAAGCCAAAGGTCGCAAGCACGGTTTCCGCTGCATCGAGGATCAGATCTTGATATTTCTCGGCGTCGTAGTATGGGATTTCACAGAGGTCAGTTGGAATTACGCGACGGAGTGGGTTAGAATGTCGGGCGTTAACATAGATGAAATCGATGACATCGCCGTCACTGATATGCTGTCCTTGCTGTACCAGATTCCGGGCTGCTGCTACATGGGGTGACTGCTGAGTATATGTTGTTAAGGGTTTTCGGAGAATTTTCGAGATGATGAGCTCTTCGGGAGCAATTTCCTGTCGTGTGATAGCATTCAATGTCTGATGGATATAGGATAGCGCGTTTTGGAGTCCTTCTTGTTTCACGGTATCTACAGTATTGACCTCAAATAAGTGGCGGATGAGTTGAGTTTGAAAAGTTTTAATGAATCGGGGACAGTCGTGACGCCGGATCTCGATTCCTCGGGTTACCAACTGTCCATCAGTTAATAGGCCGAAGTAGCGTTTCTGTGCGTCCATAACGCCTAATGGATCTGATTCCAGAGGAAGCAGGAGGAGAAACTTGTAGTGGTGATCCAACGCGATGGGCAATCCAATGTGGCGACTGATTATCTGGCTGAGAGCTTCGTAGTCTGCGCGCGTGGCCGTCGGCTTTTTCACGAAGAGGGAGTCTGTATCAGCATAAATAACCTCAAAACCGTGACGCTGTGCCAAGTTTTTGGTCTGCACTACGACTTTGCGGGAGCGATGATTGATCTCTTCGAAGCAGAGCACGTTGCCAAAGCGATTCCAGCAACAGCCCGATGTACCGTATAAGCAGACAAGAATCATCTTTAAGGCGAGTTGCCGCTGTTCACACCACTGCCACTCTACACTGTTTCTAGGATGACGTTGCCGAAGCCGTTTAAACCATAGCCGCCGATCAAGTGTACCCTTTGTCACGTGGGCGAGCAGTGGTGCTGTAGTGGCGTCGACTCCATCGGGTGTTACTGTCTCATAGCTGAGGCCGTGGCTCACGATAAGATGTGGATACTGGCTCTCAAAATCCAGCTCTGCCACGTTTGCATGGACTTGTCCAATCTGTGGCGCAAGAATGATGCCGCCTCGATCACGATCGATCATATTATCAATTCGGCGGATATACTCATACCATCCCTTATTCTTCGGGATCACGTAGCCTCGTTGAGCTAGCTCAAAACAATTTCGAGAGTCGATGACGCGATTGGCACTCCATTGCGCTGCAATGCCTAAAGGCAATACGCTGAACCGTGCACGCTCTACGAGTCCAGCGAGTCCATATGAATGAAAGTCATGGTAATTTACTCCCACGCGGCCAGGAACTTGGTGCACGTGTGAGTCAGTCTCTGGCACATTCGGGATGTGACGATGCAGAGGAAGATGGAGATGAAGTTGCCGGCTTCGCATAGTGAGTTGTGTGATTGTCTGGGAAAAAGTGGGACAAACTAGTATGTCGGGATTCACAGTCTCTAGAATTGTCGCGAATTTCTCGAGCACCGTCGCTTCGTCACCGTCGAGGATCTGTTTCTGGTTGCCATATTGGACACTGATCTGCGTGATTGGCTTCCGCGAAAGCCCTTGGATCGGATTCGAGGACTTTGAATGCACGTCAAATATTAGCGTGCGAAATGGCGGTGGCGCGATTGCACGAGCATCATCTCTTGAAGTGACGTTGATCAGGCGTTTATCTGTCGTGTACTCAATTTCCACTTTTCGTGACGGTGCAATGCCGAGTCGGGTAAATAGATATCGCTGAATATGGAGCAGATCTGTATTGTAGCTGGCTCTGATTTCTGGTGCCGCCTCTAACTTGTTGAGTATGGGCTTATAGTGTTTCACGTGGTCGATTGTAACACGGAGGACTCGCCGCGGTGGCATAGGTCCCAGTTCCACGTGTTTCTCCGTGATTTCTGTCGCCTCAATATATGGTATTGCCTGTATGCGTTGGATAAGCGCGGTTAATGCAGTATCGTTCTTTGGCAGTAGGAAAAAGCTGGGCGTATATGTATCGGTTAATGCGAGAACTTGACCTGTGGAGGTCAACAGCCAGAGCACAGCGCGCTGTCCTTGAATATATGTATCGAGGAGCCATCCAATCGCTTTTGCCACAGATTTTCCATCCAGAGTTATAACGCGTTGTTGTCCTGTTCTTTGATCATGTGTTCTAACGCGTCAATGCGCTGTCGTAGTGTTTCTCCCCAGTATTTGTTGTGAATGTTTGCCATCAGGTTCATGGTATCCATGACGTGAGGGAGTGCAGTAGTCGCGAGCGCTTGACCTTCACGTGACCATGCGTCTCGTATAAGCTGATCAAAGGCTACTTGATGTGATTTGGAGCGTAACATGCGCGCGAATTCTCGAGTTATTTGCAGTTCACATATGATTTTATGAATCTGTTGTTGAAAGCTCGACATGTTGTGTTCTGTAAGGCAGGCTGTTTGTCTTCCTAAGTATAAGGAGAGGCTCTGCGGGGTTTCATTATATGGGTGTTTTACTAGCGTGATCTTCGCGAAAGACGTTGTCGCATGCTCGTGGTTTAGTAGGATGACGACGTGTGCTTCATGGCGAAGATAGGCTCCACCAATTGGCTTGGGGATTCGTCCTTTCCTGGACTCGGATGCTGCACAACTCACTACTAACGCAACGTCACGGGCTGCGGCTGCCCGCTTTAAAAGTCCCACAATTTGCTTAAGCATCTGCTGGGCTACTTTCGGCTTTGCCGAGGTTTCGATAAATCGGGTGATGTTATGTACTATCACGAGTTGAATCGTGGAATCTCGCTGAATGAGATCTGCGACTTCATTCATCGCGGAGATCTGCTGCACCTCGTTAAAAGCTGCAATTGTATAGATGTCTCGAGATATGGCTTTTGGGTCAATGCCAAGTTGCTTCGCTATTGTTGCTAGGCGTGATGGGTATAACAGAGTTTTTCCAAGATGATAATTACATGTGTTGAAGTAGAGAGTTTTGGCGCCATCGTCACCGCGCTTTGTCGGGAGGCTTCCGTTAATGAGGATCTGATGAATCACATGGTCTAAGAGATCAGCGTTTGTTGAATAAAAGAGATAGAATCGGCCGGGTCGAATATTGTCAATAAGGGCATCGAGCGCCTTTATTCCCGTCGTTAATCGGGGTTTCCGTTGCTCTTCTACGAAGAATTCATCCGCTCTTTTCATTATGATCTGCATGTCTGTTTCCCTACGCGCTATCTCGCTTGAGGAGATTCGACGCACGCGCATGATTATCTTTGTAAGATAGTGTTGTGGCGATAGATGCCCTGAATTGGGCGATAAAGAGCAATAGAGAGAAGGAGGTTACAAACGAATTATCTTTTACGGATCATCCATCGCCAGTTAGTTATGAGTATGGTGAAGATATTTAACAACGCGTTCAGGGTAGGGGGGAGGGGGCCGCGCTGGCGAGAACAGTCAAGAAAGGTATCGAACTGCACAAAAGAAGTCAGAGAGGGCTCTAACTGTTTCATGATCAAGATTAATCGAGTATTTGTTAAGATGTTGGATCTTGTAATGGGTTATCCAGTTAAGCCGAGTTAATGTTGCAAGATCGTTTCGAATAGAAACGGGATCATTTGCTATCCTCTTCCCAATTTCGTAACGCGTAAATGCGTGTGATGGATCTGATAGGAGGAGCCGGAGAATTTTGAGTTTTCCTACGCTTCCTATCCCCTGCTCAATTTCTTCAGAGCCGTTGTTGCGTGAATGTAAACGTTCAGGAATCAAGTAGTGAAAAGGCCTTCTGGTGAGTGAGTGAGGATGTCGACACCGTTTTCTGTGACTAAGCAGTGATCTGCATGCACTGCGCCTATAGCGAGATCCTCGATGAGAAAGCTCGGGTGGATCATCAGAGACATTCCTGGTTTAACAATTAGGTTATAATCCGGGCGGTTGGAGTGAAAGACCAATCGCGGGGGTTCAAAATAACTAAGGCCAATACCATGTCCCATATTGATGTGGTAGTGTTGTTCGTGAGCGTTACAGTATTCTTGAAGTTTGTAGCTTATCGCATCATATGCTAACTTTAAGGGCTTTCCTGGTTGAAGGGCTTTAATGCCTTCTTTTTGCGCATCAGCTACGATATCGAATGTTTTTTCACCATGGCCAGAGAAGGATCCAATATAGCCTGTTCGAATAACTTGCGACCAATAGCCTCGATATCGAAACACACTTGATACTATGACGAGGTCTCCTGTGTTATATGTGCGGATGCGGGGTGAAGTGGGTTGGATTCCGACAAAGGGGCCTGATGCAATGGTACATCCACTATTTAAAGCAAAAGAGTGAATTTCAGCACCATGCGTTGCAGCATATGCTTCCATCTCTGCAAATGCACGAGACTCTGAGATTCCTGGTTTCGCTATTTTCTTGAATTGTTCAATTGCCTCGTCACAAAGCTGGGCCGCTTTCTGAAGTAGTCTCTGTTCCTGCGGACTTTTAATTAAACGAAGGCGGTCCAATAGTACCGTGGCATCTTGTACTTGATAGTGACGCATTGTTTTTGTCACATTGTCATACTCAGCGTGTGTCATGGAATGGAGGCCGACAACGCCGAGAGAAGCCCCTTTTCGGAGCTGAAGTGACTTCAATGAGTTTGTTATCATGTCGCCAATACTGGTTTTAAGAGGAAGAATCCGTTTGATCCAGGAAGTTTCCTTTGCAAAAGGATATGCGTATGATGCCACCGCTGCTGAGGCTAGCTCAGGCTCACCGGTTCTCGGAATTATTAGTAAAGAGGTGTCACGGAGTCCCCAGTTACTAGCATAGCGAATATAGCTTGCTGGAAAATCATTCGGTGAAGCATAGATGATGATAGCGTCAAGTTCTTGAGCTTTCATTGTTTTCTTAATTCTGGATAATCGTTTAGCATATTCAGCTTCGCCCAGACCAGAATCCCAGGTGAACGATGATTTTATATCCTTCATTACTTCCACCATATCACATTAATTCGTGTTTAAGGTAAATACTTATTCACAGACGCGTGCACGTACGCGCGCGTGTTCCCACAAGCGCTAGTAGTTAAGAGAGAATCTTCTCAATATTTGCAGCTAAAATTAGGCGATAACTGTCTTGATCTAGGTTAAGCTTCGCAAGTTTCTGTAATTCAACTTTCGGAAAATTAAAGAATGGTAATTTGGTTCCCGATACATCAGAGGCAAAAATAACTCGTTCAGGCCCCACATGATCCAGAATATACTGAATTGCCTCAAGTGGGGCGACAGCAGTATCAAAATACACATTGGAGTTCTCAAAAAAGATAACCATCTTTTCATAACCTCCATTTGCTTGGCCCATATGTGGGATGATTACATTAGTTTCTGAATTCTTCTCAATAAAACGTCGTGTGTCTTCAAATTCTTCTTCTAAAATTACTGGGAGTTTCAAGTCAGTAATCAGTTCAAGGATTTCTTTGCATTTGGGAAGAGTGTAGTCATAAGGGGGCTCATCTGAGTGGCGATGCCACTTAATGCCATGAAACATGTTCAAGTTCTCTGGAATCAAATAATCATTCCATACAAAGTAGAACGGATGATAATCGTTCGAAATTTGAGAGACTTTCAAAACATACTCATTTGCTGCTAAACGAGATGTTGCGGAATCGATCATGCGATACATGTCTTCGGGAAATGCGAATAAGCAGGCGCCATGAGCGTGTGCTTCACGAAGATCTCGTCGTATTTCTTTGAGAGTATAATATTTGGTGGAAGGATTGTTACCAATGTGAACATGCGCATCAATAATTTTCATTTTTTGTCCTCTCAATTTGATATGTTAATTTACCGCGTGCGTGTAAACGCTCACTAGCGTTATTCATAAGATGGTGCGAAATTCAGAAAAGGTTTACGTAGTCACATTAGCTGCGAGAAACGGGATTATTCATGCATTTCATTCGTAATTCGTTAATTTTGTAAGGTAAATCCTCCAGTTCTTGGAGCATGCGTTGATACCATTCTTCAAGCCTTCCGGATATTGCTTCTTTCATTTTTTCGGGTGAGACGGCAGAATAATAATATTTGTAGCCTCCAAGCCCCATTAATTCTTCTTGACGAATAGCGATCCCCTTTTCGACAAGATTCTGTAACAGGCGTTGAACATTTGATCGACTTTTCCCAATCCGTTGAGCGACTTCTTGCACAGTAAGAGGTGTTTCATTGAGGAGCATACAATATGTTTCAATCTCTGTAACTCGTATACCGAGAGCGCATCGTAGCAATGCATCGGCTGTGATGTTGGGCATATTGATGAGGGATTGCATGTCTTTTAGTGACATATGTTTAAAATTGTTGAACACCTTTAAATATCTTTATATCTGCCCTTTACATACTAAACTTTCGATCACTATGAGTTCAAATAGTAATGACGCCAGTCCTGTTCATATTACCGATGCAACATTTGACCGTTTCGTTACAGATCATCCCGTGGTTCTTGTGGATTTCTGGGCTGAATGGTGTCATCCCTGCCGAATGTTAGCTCCCGCCATTGATGCTCTTGCAAAGGACATGCAAGGCATAACGGTCGGAAAACTCAACGTCGACGAAAACCGTGACACAGCAATAAAATACGGCATCATGAGTATTCCCACACTTCTCTACTTCAAAGATGGAAAACTCGTTGATAAAACAATAGGTGTTGTTTCTAAAGATGCCATTGAAACAAAACTACTCAATCTCCTTTAAGGATGTCAATCTCGGTGACTGAGACAGAAAACACGTCTCATGATATAGACTACACTGGATGCGTTTTCTGTGACGCTGCGATCTTCCTATATAATAAACTTAGGAAAATTCCCAGATCTGGATCTCAAGATAAAGCTTAGCCAACGCGGCATACAACAAAAACAGTTAGTCATCGATAAACAAAATCTCAATCCGTTGTAAGAACAAAATATAATTAGCAGCTGCTGGATGAATGAAGCTATGAGCTTTCAGAAAGAATACATCGTTACTGAGATCAGTGCAGCTCCTGAGGGATCGCCTTATGTATTATTATCCTTGAAAAAACCCGGAGAACAATCCCTTAATCAACCGTCAGCTTTTCCATCAGCTCAATTCCGTTCAATGGATGATATGTTTCGGAATTTTGGTAATGTTCTATCTAGACAGATGATAGGGGGATTTTCCACGATCATTAAACTTGGTTTAGATGAATACGAGAAACTTGACATCAAAGTGGGCGATCGTATCTCGCTTGATATTGAAAAGGTGCAGGTTGGAATCCCCTAATAAAACGGGGTAGTTGAATAATCATAATTTGTGAAGTTCTGATTTCACTTCGACAAGTTACTAACGGCAATTCAATTCGTTCTTAAACTTGTTTTCACACGCGCGCTCACTGGTCTTGGCTACCTGGTTATAGCAGAGTATATGCGTATCTAGAATGCTATTTCACAACAAACCAGGGGTTATGGAGATCGCGTTTATTGTAAACCAGGTCATTACAGGTGTGAAGTTGATAGACATGCTTCCCGACCTTATTAACTATAGCATGTGCAGCTGCTATATCCCATTCCATTGTAGGACCACATCGTGGGTAGATGTCAGCAGTCCCCTCTGCAACGAAGCAGAGTTTTAACGAGCTACCCAAGACCATTAGGTCAAAGTTGCCTTGAAGCGTGTGCAAGTAGGTAGTTGTCGCGGGAGTGAGGTGAGAGCGACTCACCATAACAATTTCAGACTTATGTTTAGGCTGCTTGATGGGAAGCGATAAAATTGTGGATTCTGGACCTAAACGAAATGCTCCATCCTTTTCTGTATAGTATAAGAGATCTTTCGCGGGAGCGTATACAACCCCAAAAATAGGGCTTTGCTGATGAATCAGAGCAATATTTATGGTGAATTCGTCGTTTTTATCCACAAATTCCTTTGTTCCATCAAGCGGATCAACAAGCCAAAAAGTCTCCCAATTCTTTCGTTCATCATAGGGAACAAGTTGATTTTCCTCCGATAGAATAGGGATACTGGGAAACTGATTACTTAATTCTGCTGTAATAATCCGATTCGCTATGCAATCAGCTTCTGTGATAGGCGTTTCATCAGATTTGTACTCTACCGTGAATGTATGTTCGTAGGTGTTCATAATAGCCGCTCCTGCTCGTTGTACGATCGATATAACACGTGAAGGATCTATCGTGAATGATAACTTCATCGATATTGTGGCGATGTTAAACGTAATTAAAGATTTAGATGATGAACAATAGGACTAATGACAAACTAGCTTGATGAACGCGCGCGTAGTGAAGATATACGCCTCATCATTATTTTAAATACATTCTTATCTTCGTGATCATCGCTTCGAGTGGGTTATTCATAATTGTCATATAAAGAACCTCTAGTTATCTAACGGATAGCTAGCTGAAATGGAGTCACTTCCGTAATTGGTAAGTATCAGGAAAAGATCTGTAAGTCATGAATTCGCACTGCGGGCGAAGGAGAATCTTCGAGTTCTCAGAGCGCAAAAGGAGATCGCGAAAGAAATCATTGACTATGCACACAAACGACTCGCCCTGGGTGTTAGATGTGGTGAGATTTCAAAAACAACCAGCGAAACAATTGCATCACGATTATGCCATGATCAAAACAGTATCGATAGAGAGTATGATCAGTATAATAAAATCATTCAACTTCATGCTCTGGAAGCATCTCAGGTTTCTCTCTTTCAGGAGTTTAATAGCAAAGTTACAGAACTCAATGATGAACTCGCGATCGTTCGTAGGGCTCTTAGAGACTATCTATGTGATGCTACAACAGATAATCATTCCTCGCCACTAGAACGAATTGACCCTCCACTCACTGAACCATTAAGTGTATCCCATTTCCAACCAAAGTATGCTAGTAAATTTCTTCTGTTTTTTCTAGTTATTATTCCCCTCATGTTATTTTTACCATATAGCTTTGGATTATTGTCCACTCAGCAAGTGACAAACTCCTCTGGGGTTGTAGCAAGTGTCGATCTTGTTGTCTATCAGGATACGGAGGGTACTCGAATCTTAGAAACGTTAGACTGGGGAACAATATTCCCAGGTCAAGACCTTACTCAGGTTATTTACGTCATGAACAATGGAAATGTAAATATGACTTTACACTTTGAGACTGCTAACTGGAACCCCTCTACAGCTTCGGGACACATCTCAATGAATTGGGATCTCCCTTCAGACAACCTAATATCACCTGGCGCAATCGCACCAATCCAGATCAGTCTCTCAGTATCCAATGACATACAGAATATCCAAGCGTTCACTTTCAATATTCTTCTAACAGGCAACCCAGTGATGTAAAGGACGCGTGTGAGAATATGATCGCAACGAGTTCAGTTACTTGTAATACTCTTTGATATATGGCTGCATCAAGTAGTAGAGTATTGTAAGATTGATAATAATACTCAAAAGGCTTCCAGGTAAGCTGAACAAACTGAATACAACACTAATTCCTGATAAAATTATGGTGATAACTCGAGCCCAGTTCTTACCATTCCACAACCCCCATGTCATGATAAATCCAAGACCAGCTAGAACTATAAACGTGATACCAATCACAAGCAATAATGCTGACGTAATCGCGAAAACAGGCAACCCAATAAAGGATGCTGCCCAGGGCATCTGTTCTAGCGCTGATAGTAAGTCTTCTTCGGGTATCTGCGTCCATCCTCCCGCTGTGAGGAAACTACTGACCGCTAGAAAAGCAAATCCTCCAAAGAGAAGGAAAAAACTGACCACTCCTTCAAGTACTGATATCACGCTTACAACTGATGGACGGGATTTTTGATTCATAGGACGATCCAGAAAGTAAAATGGAATTCTTATATTAGACTACTTCGTACATCCTTGCAAGTAGCTAACTGGTCGTTTGAAACCTGGCTGTCCATGAAAAAGAAGTTAAAATTATATACTGTTCTTTGTCAGTTGCTATGGTACGCTAAAGTGAAAGGAAGATGTTATCTTATCTCGGCATCGTCATCTCTTTCTTAGTAGTTTTTCTTTTAGTGCTTGTTAAGGTGAACCTTGCATTCTCATTGGTCACAGGAGCGGTTGTACTTGGGATTTTTTTCATGTCTCCTTCACTGCTCTTTAACACCTTTGTTCAAACGATTAGTTCTCTCCAAACCATTGAGCTTGCACTAAACCTTCTATCGATATCTATTTTAAATTACTTATATGCTAGCTCTAGGAGTTCAGACGATCTAGTTACTTCGCTTCGAAAAATGGTATCTTCATCCCTACTAATGATCTTGATGCCTATCCTTTTTGGCATTTTACCTGTCTCCGGAGGCGCGCTCTTTTCAGCCCCTTTGGTTGATTCGGAAGGACAGAAACTAGTCCTTAAAACAGAACGGAAAATTTTTTTTAATATGTGGTTTCGTCACATCCCTCATTTAATCTATCCCTTAGAAACTGCTCTCGTTATCGCTGCTACATTAAGTCAGATCTCACTTGGAGATCTTATACTCTATCAACTTCCAGTTTTTCTTGTTGGACTTCTCATCGGGTTTCCTCTAGCGCTTCACGGGATAAATGAATCCAGAACTATTCACATACAGAGAGCTTATCTGAAAGACTTTCTACGCGCATTTTGGCCCATACTAACGGTTGTATTCCTTATCGTTTTCTTTCAAACTAAAGTGTATCTGGCAACAACATTGGGTTCAATAATCATTCTATTAACACGACCCAAAACTATCACCTCTTCATCACGCCGCATAAAGGATTGGGTTTCTATTGCAGGTCTTGCGCTAGCTTTGATGTTATATCGAAATTATTTTGAATATTCAGGAGCGGTAACAATTATCGCTGCTTTAATTCAAAACCAAGCGATTTGGCCCCCACTCTTGCTGGTTGGCTTCCCCTTCCTTATCGGCTTTGTTATAGGAGAATCCACACCATCAACCACTCTGACGATGGCTGTTCTAAGTCATTTTGCCTTTAATCCCGCAACCGCTGGCCTAGTTTTTTCCAGTGTATATCTAGGGCATCTAATTTCACCTCTCCATCTCTGTTTTGCTGTCACCGCAGATTATTTCAAAGCACATTTATTGGAGATGTATCATCGATTATTTCCAGCGACAATTGTGACTTTGATTGTCAATGCAGGAATCATGCTTGCATTTGACATCTTTATCCCATAGTCTACTACCATATTGTCCCTTTTTACTGCAATCTCTGGAAGTGAGTAATACTCTAATACCCATGAAGCTTAGTAGATATACAGCAAGGATGCGTCAAGGTGACAGTGAATGGTTGTAACGTTTTGGGAAACGATTGAACGATGTATGACAAGTCCTCGAATGGAAGAGCGAGAGTTTAACATGAAGATATGGCACACGGTCAATACTCTGGCTAAGGAGTATAACTTCACGTATGACACTTCCGCCAGCGTCCCGATGGACCAACAACTAGCTGACGATATATTTGAAGCTGGACTGAAAGCTGCCATTGAGCTGGGGGTCTATTCACGAGACACGAAGCGTAATGTGCGATTCACAGAGGAGGAGATCAAAGAATTTCTCAAAGCCGCAACGGGCAAACAAACCGGTTACGGAACTGACAAGGACGCAGTCGAGATTCAGCAAAGAAAACCAGGCTCCTCCCTTGAATCCATCGTCTATGGAGCTCCACAAACTGCAATCTATAGCTCTCCTAAGATTGCGTACAAGATCTACAAGTTAAGTGCCCGTGAACCCTCAGCAGACGGTATATGGGGCGGTTTAGTTGTCGGTCCACCACCTCCAATCGAAACTCAATTCCCCGTTCGAGCCAACCACCCTTCAGAAGTATATCAATATCGAAAAGAAGTAGAGATGATGCGTCGTGCTATCTCAGAGGTAGGACGCCCAGGATTATTACTTCGCCAAAACGCACCAACCGCTCAAGCGACTATTGCTTTAGCTGATCCTGAACACGGGTTGCGTCCAACAGATCCTATGGGCGGTAACCTGTTCGAGGAGTTAAAAATTGATTGGAATTTTGCGAATCGCACTGCATTTGCGATTGCTTACAGGACCTGTATTCGGAGCAGTGCGGGTCACGCATTTATCGGGGGATTCTCTGGGGGACCCGCTACCGCACCTATCATCATGGTCGCCGGCGCGTTGCTCGGCTTGTTTTTCAGTGGAGCTGACAATGAGCATATCCGTAAATATGGAGTAAGTGCGAGTCTAGCAAAAACACATAACCGTATTAAGAGCCGGGCTGCACGATCCTGCATATATGTGGGCTGTCTCAGTTGTCAAGCGATTGTTCGCAATACGCGACTGCCTGTTAGAGAACAAGCCTGTGATCATCCCGTAGCCGGGGCTGGAACCGCCCAATTTTATTACGAAAATGCCGCGGGTGATATCGCAAGCATCGCGAGTGGGTCATCTGCGAAAACTGCTGGTGCCCGCCAATTCGTATGCCCCACAGACCACTGCAGTCCACTCGAATCCAAATGGATGGGCGAAATCATCAAAGCCAGCGCAGGAATAAGCCTCCAGAACGCTAAAGAGATCGTAGACTATCTTCTTCCAAAATACGAAGAAACATTAGAAACAGGATATCCCTCCGGATACACCTTCCAACAAATGTATGACCTTGACACCGAAGTCGTAAAACCACGATTTCAAACGTTCTATGAACGCATGAAAATGAAATTCGAAGACCTAGGCTTACACTTCCATGAACGATACGCATAACGTGCGCGGATAATCAGAATCAAATTGATGCCTCTTGACAACAAATTCATCATGCATTCTCTTCAGCAATGCAGTACAAGACTATGATTTTGGGCAAGGACATCCTTTACAAGGCGACCGATACACACGTTTCCTACCATTTCTGCAAGCAAATTGGCCAAAAACTGCACCATTACAACTTATCAAAGCCCAACCTGCCACGGATGATGATCTGCTTTTAATCAGCACACCCGATTACATAACATTTACGTCCAAGTACTATCGCGAAGCCTACCGCGGCAGAGTCCCAAATGACTGGAAAACACAGTTTACCAAGTATCAAAGTCTTGATAATCAACCACGACAAAACTCCGGGAATCTCGAGTATGCTGCACGCACGATCGTAGGACAAGCAAAGGAAGGAATCGATCTACTACTCCAAAAAAACATGAAACATGCCATCTCCATAGGGGGAGGAATGCACCACGCGAAACCTGAATATGGCGAGGGTTTCTGTCTTTATAATGACGTTGCATTCGCGGCCCATTATATGTTAAACAAGTATGATCTCACACGAATAGCTATCATAGATACCGATGCTCATGCAGGAAATGGGACAATGGAATATTTTACCGATGAATCTCATGTACTATTCATTGATTTTCACCAAGATCCAGAGACACTATATCCTGGAACAGGATTCATCAATCAGGTCGGAACAGGTTTAGGGAAAGGCTACACAATCAATATTCCACTACCGATCTTAGCCCGTTATGCAACTTATCAAGCCATCTTTGATAACATAATTGAACCGATTCTATGGGAATTTCGCCCTCAAATGATTATTCGTAACGGTGGTTCAGATCCTCACTTCAAAGATAACTTAACATCTCTTGGATTAACGGTAGCTGACTTTCATCGCCTCGGATCGAAAATCCGATTGTATGCAAACACTTTTTGTAATGGAAAAGTCCTAGATCTCATTGCTTCTGGCTACAATCTGGATGTGCTACCTTTCTGTTGGATGGCTCTGATAGCAGGATTAACTAACATTGAATACGCTGTTCACGAGCCCTTCCCAATTCCTCCTAAACTAAAGGAAAATACATTAGCTGATGAAACCCAAGTTTTAATTAAACAATTAATTAAAGAATTGTCAAATCATTGGAATTGTTTCTAGAATCATTTCAAAGAACCGATCCTAACGCGCGTGAAACAGGTGGTGCGGGGACTGGGGCTCGAACCCTCGAAGGCCTTCGCCACAGGAGCCGTCAAGACACACCAGAAATCTGGGTAACACCTGACCTCATCACCTTCCAGAAATTCTGTCTCATTGACCAACGTAAACGCGCGCGCGTATAATTAGAACCTCCCACTCTTCAGAAACCAATTGTATATGATTTGATAATATATGTGTTAGCTATCTAACCTGTTACTTAATAACGCGCGCACTAGCTAGCATATTTCTAAAATAGTTATTTACGTGACGCGAGCTATTATATTCCTTTAGAGCATAACTTACTAGCTGATTATGGAACTGCGTATAAGGTTTGGTTAAATTGAAGATAATAACCTGTGGGACGTGTATCGATGGGACTGGATCTCCAGCCATAAAGAACGCTGTTATACTTGTGGAGGGCACTAAGATTCGAGAAGTTGGAGAAGAAGGGGAGGTCGATGTACCTCGTGGACGCGGGGTAGAAGAGATAGATTGTTCCACAATGACCGTTCTTCCCGGCTTGATTGACTCCCATATTCATCTCGCTCTGGGTGCTGGAAGTTACTACGAAGAAATGGTAGCTCATTCTGACGCGCATCTTCTAATTACAGGCTTTGTTAATGCCCGATCTGTCTTGGATGCGGGCATTACGACGGTCATGGATCTGGGGACGCGGAACCGGGTGGCCTTTGACCTTCGCGAAGCATCCGAAACGGGGATCATTCAAACGCCGCGTATGCTTCTCTCCGGACGGGCAATAACGATGACTGGGGGACATTTCTACTTTTGTAATGCCGTAGCCGACGGATATAAAGAGGTGAGAAAGACGGCGAGAAGATTGATTGAGGAAGGAGCCGACGTCATAAAGGTAATGGCCTCGGGGGGTGGCACACGAATAACCGACCGCAGACGCCCCTCTTACAGCGTGGAGGAGCTTAGAGGAGCCACGGACGTCGCCCACAACGCAGGTAAGATAGCAGTAGCTCACTGTCATGCTACTCAGGCAATACTCAATGCACTGGAAGCTGGGTTCGACGTCATTGAGCATTGTAGCTTCCTTGAACCAGAAGGCAAGTATCCTGGACATACTTTTAGAGAAAACATAGCTCGGGAGATCGCTAAAGCAGGCGTCCTTGTGGATCACGTCATGCCCGTAACGGTGGATCCTATTGTTCTAGAATACAAGTTCGAGAACTTCACGGGCCTTAGGCGGGCCGGTGTCCAAATGCTCGCTGGTACAGATGATCTATTTCTGGATCTGATGGGACAGTTGCCCTTTGTACTTGAACTCATGGTTCGAGGGGGCATGACCCCCATGGAAGCTCTTCTATCGGCCACCTCGAAGCCGTCAGAAGCTATGGGACTTGATGGCCTTATAGGAACTGTGGAAAGAGGTAAGGAAGCAGATCTGATTGCAGTGAGAGGGAATCCTCTAGAGGACATAAGATCTCTAGCTTCGACAGCCCTGGTGATGAAGGGAGGAAAGGTGATTCCCCCCTCCTCACGAAGAGTTGCCAGAGACAAAGTTGCAGAGAATGTCAGAAAAGTTCGTGACACGATAAAAGAGCACAGCCTAGGCAGAGCGCTTGATTAGCGCATGCGTGCGTGTACATATCATTGTTCACCTTGAAGTTAACTAACTAACGCGCATGCGTAAAATGACATGAAAGAAGCAGTAAGGCGTATGAAAGGCTCAGATTCGTCAAAAGATCCCGGAATATTCATAAAACCATATTCTGAAGGAGGTCGAGAAACCATAAGTGCTCGTGGTGCGGGGAGTGGGACTCGAACCCAAATTTACTAGTAAATTATATCCAGTCAGCTACAAATACGCTTTATAAACAAATATACGCGCGCGAAAAAAGGAAAGGAGAAGTCGGTTAGCCTTTGTGGATTTTGATGTTGCCGCCACCCAACTCTGTCGTCGGATCCGCATCGCCTTCTGATTCACTTTGGGCTTGATTATCATAGACGACATCTTCGTTCCCAAATTCATCTTCGGTCCAGATGCGTATGCGGAATGTATCGCGCGCGCATATCTCCGAAGCCGATTATAATAAGCTAGCTAGTTGAGTGCCTGATTTATCAAGCCTGCTCGATACGCTTTTCCATATTATAATATTTGAATTGTCGAAGATTCTCGGCTTTGAAACGGTGTTCACTGATAGTCTGATAGCCCAATTGTTCAAAAAAGGGTCGAGAGGGCGTTAATGCCGATAACTGTAACATCGAGATTCGATTATTTCGTGCATATTGTTCGAGTCGATGCAGTAACTCGGTTCCATAGCCTTGTCGTTGCATGTCAGGGTGAATGATGATACTTTGAATCCTGTTATCCATGATATTCCCTGTGCCAATGATTCGACCTTCACATTCCATTACAAGGGTTAAGCCCTCTGTCGCTTCAGCAAGAATCTGATCGCCTGAATGATGATCCTCCATCCAATGTTGACGATAGGCTAGTGGAAACGTGGCATAACATGTTGAAATGGTTTCGTTCATTAATGATTGTAGGGCATTGATATCGGTTAATTGAAATAATCGAAAGTGTATGTCGTTACCTGCCAGTTATCATGAACCCCTTTATTCTCTGTGATTGACAAAAGAGTGTTATGTGTTATACTATAATGTATCTCGTATTACGAGCTTATAGTATCGTTGATAATCCAGTTTAATAAGACGCCTTGTATGTATGTTTTTATCGATCATGAATAAAGATGAACTCCTCCATTGGATCAACGTGTATGACGAAGAAGCTAGCAGTCAGTCCGATGAAACCCTTGAATTCGACTTACGTTTTCGCTTTCAATCCAATCATAATATGACGAAACAGGATCGCGCGCGCGCGGCAAGCTATATCGTATCTTTTCACGTATTCCAATTATGTCTAATGAGAATGCTAAATTTCTATTTTCTAAATTTATAATAAAAGAAATTTCTAAATAAATATTGTTTTATAAATTAGAAATTGGAAAATACACTGAAACCAGTTCAGTTAACACTAAGCACTCAAATTATTGAGTCATTCCACAACTAACTAGTCTTTTTCAAACAGCAAGTAATGATTGACCATGGTTGGCGATCCTTGTGCTTGATAGGTATGGAGTTGCCACCCATTCTGTTGCCATTCGCTAATTGTTTTACCTATGTTCTTATGGTGACCCACTTGTACACACTCATATTGTTTCAACGAGCATTCACCTCCTACATACTATGAGTTGATGAGCTAGCTATTCACTCCATTGATAATTAGAGAATTCGATCGCATGCATCACTTTCTGTGAAAAATCGTGATCTTCACACTCAAAGGTATACATCACGAAGCCATCGTATGCAAAGAAGTGCATGCGTTTTCGATTATAGATAATCGTGGGTTTAGCTATCGCTACAAGTTCTAAGAATTCTCGTCGTCTGAATTTCACACGATAGGAACTTGTATGCTGTGCTGCTATTGCTGCTGCAGTTGCAGCAGTTGTTGCTGCTGTTGCCATTTTACATCACTAAACAATGTCTTTCATGCTATTACGTGGGTTTCCATTGGTCCTTGTTCGCGTAACCTATTGCAAAGAAAATGAGGCCAAGTACCAGTAAAGGATTGATCATGCGACTTGCGATACTGATTGCTATTCCGGCACACAAGAAAATAATGCCAACGTTACACAATGATCGATAATTCGTTTCCGTGTCTGGTCGATCTCGTTGGTTACGTCGTAATAAAATTACTACAATACCAAGGACTGTTAGGATCGTTCCAGTGATCACAACTACTGTCGCAGAGTCCAATGTGTCCACGTATAGTCAACAAGTCATAGGTTTCGATATTAAAAGATATTCTCAAAGAAATTAGAATCTTATTCATTGTTTATGAAATAATGAGATATTTTATAATATGGCTAGCTAGCAGCTAGTGCGCTAATCCTCGAATCGGTGCGTCTTCACATCGTGCAAGTCCTAGCTAGCTTGGTCAAATGTCATTCGTGGTGCTTTAATCTGATTACTGTATGCACTGTACTATTCCTGTTAAAAAAATCTTGATCAAATACGTTGATTCAGACTTTGACAATAATCAGTAAAATACCTCATTACTTACGAATTAATGAAAATTCATCTCGATATCATCGTTTTTTTGAGAATAATTATCAATAGTCTGTCTAGACAATCTTTATTAGCTCTAGGTGAACGTCGAGTACTCTCCAATTCATGAAATGACAACGAACGTAATGTGGAGGTGACTAAATGAGCTGGACTATTCAATGTAAACGAGCTGGCGGCAGTCCTTACGTCGTCGCAAGTAGTGAAACCGTGAGGGATTGTGCACTCAATGGCTCAATCGATTTATCCAAATGTCGCGGGTGCAACCAATATCTCGGAGAACAAAAAGGCAATTAAAACAATAAAGCGATTTGTGAATTGAATCGCATGAATTCATAAGAATTATCTCTGTTGTGGAGACTAGCGGAGAAGTCGGTTCAAGCGGTATCCTTCCTCTCCACTAACCCCATTTTTTATATATTCATCTGCAAAGATAACCATTATCCTAGTTAACTCATGAACGTCTAAATCGAGATAACGCTGGATATGCTAACGTACAATCAATACGAAATACCTTACACCTTTGGAGTAACATACTTGACAAAAAAACCATGGTTTCCAACGATCTTCATGGACAAATGTGATGGATGTCATGGTACCTATAAATGTGTGACTTTTTGTCCCCACGATGTATTGGAAGTCAAAAATGATAAAGCCACAGTCGTTAATCCTCTTCAGTGCATTTACAGGTGTTCAACTTGTGCAACCTTGTGTCCAACTAACGCCATCATGTTTCCCTCGAAGGACACATTACACAAGTCAATCACGAAGAAATCGTGGTTACATAGAGTCAAGTGTAATGAATGTGGAAAACAATTTTTGACTGATAGAAATACCAACTATTGTTTTCAATGCGAAGCTAAATTAAATTAATACACATGCGTGCACATAAAGTAATTATTTTTTATAAATTAGAAAATTATATTCAATTAATGTTTAGTCCTCGAATCGATGCGTCTTCACATCATTCGATGTCTTTGGAGGCAAGCTATCTAAGCTATTTAGCGTGAAATAAAGTGAATCGTTTTCCTGATAAGGATGTCAGTACCTCTTTAATGCCCATTCCTATTTCTGACGTGGAGTGAGCATCGGATCCAACAGATATCAGGTGGCCTCCCTGATCTATGTATGCGTTTAACACGTCTTGACTAGGATATGTACTCTGACAAGATTCTCTCAGTCCTTTGGTGTTTATCTCTAAGCACGTATCTGTTTCAATAATCTTAGTCAAAGCCTCCTGCATATTCTCCCAATACGAGATCTTATCAAAGCTCTCTCTGCTGCGATACGTGTATCTCAATGGTAAATCTAGATGTCCCACAATGTCGAAGAGTTCAGATGCTATAGAATTATTCACTTCGACAAAATAAAGATCATATAATTCTTGAAGACCCTTTTCAGCTACTAATGTGTCAGTAATATACTGACGCTCCAGATAATGTACTGAACCAATCACAAAATCGAACTCTTTATCATTGAGCCAGTCTCTGATATCCTCCTCAACCCAATGTTGATAATCCACTTCGACCCCTTTCTTTATGATCAAAGTATCGCCAAATCGTTCACAGACCCCATCAATATCGGACATGTACCGCTCATAATCGAAATGTCCATATCCCCAATCTTGGGGATCAAAATCTATGTGTTCAGAAAAGCCAATTTCTTCAATTCCGATCTTACGAGCTCTCCGACATATGTCTATTATTGAAGCGTCACTATCGCTCGAATGGCTTGAGTGAATATGATAATCGACTAGATTCAGAGACATTATTCAATCAGTACGAGCTACTTTATTGAAATAATTTACTGTCCGATTGAAAGCGTGTGACCGTCTAATGAGAATGTTAAATTTCTATTTTCTCATTTTCTAAACCTTAAAACAAAATAGAAAATTCTAAAAAATATTGTATTTTATAAATTAGTAATTAGAAAATTATCTGAAACTTATTCTGTCTATACTTAGTCATTGAATATCGGGGTTTTCAGATCATGTACGTTTAGTTATCCTGATGCCTCAGAATTATTGTGCGTCATTTGTTTTAATCCGTGTACAATAACAATGAATGTCATAAG